>NZ_JAHRFC010000004.1:0-193945 GCF_020883015.1 Microcoleus sp. CAWBG640 | reverse complement strand
AAATGGTATCGCAGAAGCAAACGACCTCTCTCAACTGCTGGCGGCTGGTTTAAGCAAGAATGGTGAAGGTTTATTGCTACCAATACCTGCCAGTTTATTCGCGGAGTCAAATCCCCGCGAAGCAGTGCAAAAATTGCGGGATAATATTAACGAACATCGGCTAAGGGCGATCGCAGGTAGTCCTACTTGCGAATTATGGCTACCGGATGTTTGCTTTTTGCAACCAGAACCTCACCGGGATTTAATCTTGCAACTTTATGATATTGGCTGCGTAGTTTTTGGGGACCACGTACAAGCATCAGGAGCAGTATTTCCATATTACATTGACTTGCGAAAGATTATCTCAATTCCGCAAATTTTTCACCAAATAGTCAGCGCCTATGCAGAAATTCTCAAAGGCTTAAAATTCGATCGCATTGCGGGAATCCCCTATGGTTCCTTACCCACAGCCACGGGTTTAGCTTTGCGGATGGAACGGCCCATGATTTTTCCCCGTAAGGAAGTGAAAACTTACGGTGCGGGAAAGTTAATTGAGGGGCATTTCCAGGCGGGAGAAACTATTGTGGTAGTTGATGATATTTTGATTAGTGGCAAGAGTGTGATGGAAGGGGCTGCTAAGTTAAAATCTGCTGGGTTGAAGGTGGAAGATATTGTGGTTTTGATTGACCACGAACAGGGAGTAAAAGATAAATTGCTGGTGAATGGTTATCGAGCCCATTCTGTGTTAGCGCTTTCGGAAATTGCTCAGATTTTGTATCAAGCAAATCGGATTGATACGGAGCAATTTCATCTTTTGACTGCGGAACATTAAACCCCAATTCCTGTAGGGGCGGGCGCATAGGTGTCAACTTAAGCTCAAATCCAGTCAGAGATTGCTGTTTGACTCTTAAATCCAGATCCCCCCTAGCCCCCCTTAAGAAGGGGGGGACAAGAGTCCGATCAAAGTCCCCCTTCCCCCCTTGGGGGGGGCTAGGGGGGGGTGGGGATTTAGGGGGATCTGGACTATGGTAAAAACGACATTTATCAAGGCTTTCAGGCTTAAGTTGACACCAATGGGGCGGCATCGCCCGCCCCTACAAGATTATTCGATCGACTTTACAAAACTTCCATCAAAGCATCGCTCATCGCCCGACAACCGACAAGTTTCATGCCTTCTGACATGATATCACCAGTGCGATAACCTCGGTCCAAAACTTCCACCACCGCTTGCTCAATCTTAGTCGCGGCTTGCGGTTGGTTCAAAGCATATCGTAACATCATTGCTGCACTCAAAACTTGCGCGATCGGATTAGCTTTATCTTGTCCAGCAATATCTGGTGCGGAACCGTGCACTGGTTCAAAAACTCCCGGCCCTGTTGCGCCCAAACTAGCAGAAGGTAGCATTCCAATACTACCAGTTAACATTGCTGCGGCATCAGAAAGAATGTCACCGAATAAATTGCCAGTTACAATTGTATCGAACTGTTTTGGCCACCGGATTAACTGCATTGCTGCATTGTCAACGTAGAGGTGAGAAAGTTCCACATCAGGGTATTCTGAGGAAAGGGCAATTATGCGATCGCGCCACAGTTGCGAAACATCCAAAACATTCGCTTTATCCACGGAACACAGCCTTTTGCCACGCTTCATCGCCGTCTCAAAAGCTACTCGCCCGATTCTGTCAATTTCCGACTCGGTATAAGCCATGGTATTGACACCGCGTTTTTCCCCAGTTTCCGTTTGAAAAATACCCTTCGGCTTCCCAAAATAAATGCCCCCAGTCAATTCGCGGATCACCATAATATCCACGCCTTCGACAACTTCCTTTTTCAAAGAAGAAGCATCAACTAATTGAGGTAAAATAGTCGCGGGACGCAAATTAGCAAACAAACCTAATCCGGCACGCAGCCCTAAAAGTCCCGTTTCTGGCCGTTGTTCACGGGGTAAATTATCCCACTTATAACCGCCGATGGCTGCTAATAATATAGCATCGCTGTTGCGGCAAATTTCTAGGGTTTCATCTGGTAGTGGATTGCCTGTTTCATCTATAGCAGCACCTCCCATTAAAGCTTCTTGAAAATCAAAGCCGATGTCGAATTGTTTGCCGACAATTTTCAAGACATCTACTGCTACAGCGATAATTTCAGGACCGATTCCGTCTCCGGGTAAAAGAGTGATCCGGTAGTTTTGTGTCATATCTACTAAGTCGATAAATTTTGCGAGCTTATGATTATATCAGGACAAGTTACCTAAAACTTGAGAAAGTTGTTTGTAGTAAAAAGGTTTCTAATTACTGAAATCATTGCTTTTTATTGCATTTTCTTGCTTCCTGCTTCCTTCTTCCTTCTTGCTTCGGCTATAGTTCGATCGCACGTACAGCAATTTGGAAGGAGTCTCTCCGTGACAGCAGGCGAAGATACACCAATATCAGAACAGATTGATTCCAAGGACTTTTCCTGGCCTTTTTGGCCCCTAGTCCCCATCTATCCCTACAGCAGGCGGCGGACAATCCGCAAGGAAATCGTTAAGGACACAATCTGGACTTTTGACCAACTTCAGGGCATTTTCTACGTCGTTGTCCCGATTCGGATGACGGTGATTAAACTCGAACCAGAAGGCCTTCTCGTCTACGCCCCTGTCGCGCCAACCCCTGAATGTATCCGCTTGGTAAATGAGTTAGTAGCAGAACACGGTGAGGTTAAGTATATCCTGCTGACAACTATTTCCGGCATCGAACACAAGGTTTTTGTCGGCCCCTTTGCTAGATGTTTTCCCACCGCCCTGGTGTTTGTCGCCCCGCAGCATTGGAGTTTTCCGCTGAATTTACCCCTGAGTTGGCTGGGTTTTCCCGCAAAACGCACCTTTGTACTTTCCCCCGACAGCAGCAAAGCGCCTTTTGCCGATCAATTTGATTTGGCGATTCTTGGTCCGATCGACCTTCGCTTAGGTTGGTTTGCGGAGGTGGCGCTTTTTCACAGGCGATCGCGCACGCTGATGATAACAGATTCCGTGGTTTCGATTCCCGAAAATCCACCGGCGATCGTCCAATTCGACTCTTACCCGCTGCTGTTTCACGCCAAAGACAGCGCCTCCGATATTGTGGCAGACACTCACCAAAACCGTCGCAAGGGGTGGCAGAGAATTGCTTTATTTGCCATGTATTTTCGCCCTAGTGTGTTGGAAGTGCGATCGTGGTCATCTGTATTAGCAGGGACACTCAAAGCCCATGAACGTTCTGCCAGAGCCTATTTCGGCTTGTTTCCCTTCAGGTGGCAAGCGGATTGGAGGCGATCTTTTGAGGCCTTGCGGGGAGGAGGGCGATTGTTTGTCGCACCGATTTTGCAAGCTTTGATTCTCAATCGCGCACCCCAGGAAACCCTCGATTGGGTCCATCAAGTGGCGAGTTGGGATTTTGAAAGAGTGATACCCTGTCACTTTGATTGTCCCGTCGCCGCCAATTCCCGTGAATTTCGGCAAGCATTTTCTTTTCTGGAAAAACACTCTGATGTCAACCTTTTGCCAGAAGCAGATTTTCAATTACTTAGGGATATTGATGCAGGTTTAAATAAAATTGGTATTGTCCCGCCAGCTAAGGAGAAAGTTTAGCAATTATTGCCAAAGTCAAAATTATGTATACGTTGCTATCGACTTAAGATATTATAAAGTTATATTATAAAGTCGGCATGGGGCATCGGCACGACTCTAAATGGACAAAGAGGGAAGGTAAGACTGCCTCGGCAGCACATCCCCGTCAACTGTCAAGAGTCACCGCCCTCACAGAGCGGTGAGTATGTCAATAATAAGTAACAGAACTGGACGATGAGAGAGCTGTAACCGTTATGGGCCGTGTAGGAGTATTGCTATTAAACTTGGGCGGACCCGATAAAATCGAGGATGTCCGCCCTTTCCTGTTCAACTTGTTCGCTGACCCGGAAATTATTCGCCTGCCGTTTCCCTGGTTGCAGAAACCACTCGCCTGGTTGATTTCAACCCTGCGTTTTCAGAAATCCCAGGCAAACTACCGCCAAATCGGGGGCGGCTCTCCTTTGCGTCGCATCACAGACGAACAAGGGCTAGCGCTGCAAAAGCTCTTGGAGTCCAAGGGAAAAGATGCGCGTGTTTATGTGGGGATGCGCTACTGGCATCCTTTTACCGAAGAGGCCATTGCCCAAATTAAGCGCGATGGGATCGAACATTTGGCAATCTTGCCACTGTATCCTCAATTTTCCATCAGTACCAGCGGTTCTAGTTTCCGACAACTAGAAGAAATCTGGGGAAAAGATCCAGAACTCAAGGAGATGGAATATACTGCTATTCCTTCTTGGTATCATCGTCCAGGCTACATTCAGGCAATGTCTGAATTGATCGCCCAGGAATTAGACCATATTCCTAATTCCGATCGAGTTCATATCTTTTTTAGCGCCCACGGTGTCCCTGTCAGCTATGTAGAAGAGGCTGGAGACCCCTATCAGCGGGAGATAGAAGATTGTACTCGTCTGATTATGGAGCATTTGAATCGATCGAACGAACACACTCTCGCCTATCAAAGTCGGGTTGGCCCGGTGGAATGGCTCAAGCCTTACACCGAAGATGCTATTACCGAACTGGCGGCTAATGGAGTCGAAGATTTGTTAGTAGTTCCGATTAGTTTTGTTTCCGAGCACATCGAAACTCTGCAAGAAATTGACATGGAGTATCGAGAATTGGCCCAAGAGTCGGGAATTCAAAATTTCTACCGAGTGCCGGCGCTGAATACTCATCCGGTGTTTATTGAGGCTTTGGCTGATTTAGTCATCGAGTCGCTGGAATCTCCCAGTGTTAAGTTCTCTGATGTGGTACGCCCTTCTAAGAAAGTGAAGATGTACCCTCAAGAGCAGTGGGAATGGGGTTTGACTACGGGGGCGGAAGTCTGGAATGGTCGTGTGGCGATGATTGGTTTTATGGCACTTTTGCTGGAGTTAATTACCGGTCACGGTCCTTTACATTCGATCGGCTTACTTTAAATTAGAAGTTGGGCATTGGGAGTTGGGAGTTGCCCAACTCCCCCCTACCCCTAGGGCTGTTTCTCAAGAAAACGATGATGGGGAATCATACCCACCCCTAGCCCCTCCCTGGAGGGGAACCGGATCTAGTAACCAATAACCAATAACCAATAACTAATAACCAATAACCAATAACCAATAACCAATAACTAATAACTAATAACTAATAACTAATAACTAATAACTAATAACCAATAATATCGTTTCCGGCTGCATCGGAATGATTTAACCGCAGAGAACACAGAGGACACAGAGGGAGAGAATAGAGATCTGAATCATTCAGATGCTACCGGATTTGATATAACCAATAACTAATAACCAATAACTAATAACCAATTATTAAATTAATCTGGATCGCGTTTACCTTGACGGGGATTTCCTAATAACCCTTGCGTTGCTTGACTCCTGTACCAGCGATACCATTCTTTAGAACTGCGAATTGCCAGCCACAGCAGCAGCATCGCAATCAATCCCCCTTGCCGCGGCGCATCGAAGGCAAATAACACCAAAGCAATACACAAAGCGTCTTGAACAAAAATCAGCCACATCGGCAATACCTTCAGCCGATAAAGCCATCCTGCTTGCACCAGTTGCAGCACTAAAGCCAACAAACCTCCGACAACACCAATAATCCACAGCATCCAAGGGTGGGCAACAAGTTCGTCGATGGAACTTACCTGAGCGATCGCAATTGCCATGATTGCTCCTACAATGGGGCTGAAAATAACTTGCACAATTTGCAACACCCGCTGTCCCACAAAGGTTTTAGAAGCAAATAATTCTAATAACGACCAACTCACCAAAATTGCTATCACCACTTGGGGGTGAAGCCCCGACAATAGAGGTATTTCTGACCAAAGTTTATCGATGCGTAACAAACCAATTAACAGCAGGGGCATGGCAATTCTCATACCCCCCGCCGCCGACGCAGAGAGGGCAGCTAGGAGTCCAACCATAATAATTATTTAGTTAAGAAGGTGAGTTAATTAGTCGATCGATGTCAGATTTTCCTTACCCTAATGGCTGGCTTTGATTTAAGCGATCGAGCTCAAGTTTTGCCTTGAGTTCACTATTACTCTCTATTGTAAGTCTAAATGCTTAATTTGTGGTTGCCGATGGCAGATAGTCGATCGAGACAAAGTTGTTGACTGTTGTCAGTGTATATAAGTATTATTAAGTTAAATTGCTGAGCAAATCTGCTTCCGAATTTCCGATTCCTTCTTCCTTCTTAATTATGTCTGAATCATTGTTTACTGATGCCAGCCGCCGATTAGAACGAGCCTTAAAATATGTATCCCTTTCCGAGGATACGATCGAACGGCTGAAATATCCCAAATCTAGTTTGATTGTATCAATTCCAGTGCGGATGGATGACGGTTCTCTGCGAATTTTTCAAGGTTATCGAGTGCGCTACGACAATACCAGAGGCCCGTCCAAAGGAGGAGTGCGCTACCATCCCAAAGTATCCCTGGACGAAGTGCAATCCTTAGCATTTTGGATGACTTTTAAATGTGCAGTTTTGAACTTGCCCTTTGGAGGCGCCAAGGGAGGCATTACTGTAAATCCCAAGGAATTGTCTAAACTGGAATTGGAAAGGTTGAGCCGGGGCTATGTGGATGCGATCGCCGATTTCATTGGTCCAGATATCGATATTCCCGCACCTGATGTTTACACAAATCCCATGATTATGGGTTGGATGATGGATCAATATAATACCATCAAACGGCAACTTTGTCCAGCGGTTGTCACTGGTAAACCTGTAACAATTGGTGGTAGTTTAGGTCGAGATACGGCTACCGCAACCGGGGCTTTTTTTGTATTAGAAAATATTCTGGCAAAATATGAGTTAGTTCCTCAAAATACCACTGTAGCAGTACAAGGTTTTGGCAATGCCGGTGCAGAAATAGCCGAACTACTGTGGAAAGCAGGTTACAAAGTTGTGGCAGTTAGCGATTCCCAAGGGGGGATTTATGCTAAACAAGGTTTGGATATTCCCAGCATCCGCAGTTTTAAAGACTCGAATAAAGGTATCAAAGCTATTTATTGTGAAGGCACTGTTTGCAATATTGTCGAGCACGAAATTTTGACTAATCAGCAAATTTTAGCTTTAGATGTAGATGTGTTGATTCCCGCGGCTTTGGAAAATCAAATCACTGAAGCAAATGTTGATAGCATTAAGGCTAAGTTTATTTTTGAAGTAGCTAATGGTCCCATTGATTCCGCTGCTGATTTGATTTTAGAAGCCAGGGGGCTTCAGGTAATTCCTGATATTTTAGTCAATGCTGGAGGCGTAACGGTTAGTTACTTTGAGTGGGTGCAAAATCGTAGCGGACTTTATTGGAGTCTGGAGGAAGTTAATCAGCGCTTGAAGCATAAAATGGTGGAAGAAACTGAGGCTATCTGGAAAATATCTCAGGAGTTATCAGTTTGTATGAGAACTGCTGCTTACGTCTACGGGTTAAACCGACTGGGAGAAGCGATGAATGCGAAGGGAACGCGCAATTATTATGTTAACGGTTAAATAAGATACCTCGTAAAAACCAAGCTGTGAACAGGCTGGAGGGCCATTGGTGTCAACTTAAGCCTGAAAGCCTTGGTATCTCTCGTTCATAGCCAAGTCTAGATCCCCCTAAATCCCCACCCCCCCCCTAGCCCCCCCCAAGGGGGGAAGGGGGACGAAAGATCGGACTCTTATCCCCCCCTTCTTAAGGGGGGCTAGGGGGGATCTAGATTTAATAGTCAAACAGCAGTCTGTGGCTACCTTTGACCTTAAGTTGACACCAATGGCTGGAGGGCCTGTTACACAATTTTAAAATCGATGGGCTGTTTGGTTTTCCCACTTCCAAACACAGCTAGAAATCAGATTTGTACAAATATGAGCTAAAATTGGGACTAACAAGTTTCCAGTATTTAAAAAACTGTAGCCTAATAGCAATCCCACAGCAGTTGCCCAAACTGCGTAGGGCCACTGATCGATGCCTCCTAGGTGCAAAATGCCAAAGCAAAAACTGGATAAAATTAAACCGGTAGCATTTAATCCTAATGCCGACATCATCACGCCTCGAAATAGCAATTCTTCGCTAAGTCCGGGTAACAATCCCAACCAAATTAAATCTGGCCAAAATAAGGGTTTGAGGACTACTTCTAGGTAAACGTTGGCACTGCGCCGATAACCGGGCCAGAGGTGATAAACGATCGCACTACCGCCGGAAATGACTAATCCGATCGCACATCCTTTGAGTAAGTCAATTCCGATTAATTTGACTGGCAAAAGCGATACCGATCCAAATAGCAACCACAATTTAGCTACCGCCAGCAATATAATTGCTGTCACGCCCATTGCTACTAAAACTTGGGTACGTGTCAATGGTTCAAATTCGGGATTTTCGGGAATTTTTTCTGCCACTTAATCAATTTTAGATTTAAGATTTGAGATTTGTTTAGTTGAGTCCGACAAACACCGCAAGGGGGAAATGTCTGCACCCAAGGCAACTGGTGTGATGCCTGCTCGTAAAGCAACCAATACTCCGATCGCCTCTAAATATGAGTTTACCTGCAAAGCTTTGATTCCGAGTTTTTCTGGAGGAACTTGCATTTGGGTTTTGTTATCGGCCACTGCAATGATTTGTACAGCCGATCGCCCACTCAAACTCAGGATAGCACTACCACCGCAGGCTGTCGCTGGTATGACCACAGCATCGACTCGATCTTTGGTAATTGGTAATTGGTAATGGGTAATTGGTAATTGAGTATGCTTTCTTTCTCTGTCTGTGTCTCTCTCTTCAGTGCTCTGGGTGACAAACTGCGGTGCTTTGCTGAGCCCGGCGAGCACGCAGGGTAGAAAAGTATACCCGATTTCTTCAGCAGCCGATCGCGGTGACAGATGCGGATCGAGGGGTAGCGGCAACAGGGCAGGAGCGTGAGCACAGGGGATTTTAAATGTTCTGACAATGAGGTGACTGATCACTGCTTCTGCGCCAGCCAGAGGGTCAACTCCTTTGCCGTGGCGGTAGTTTTCGAGGGCGAGACTGCCTATGTCGTCGGGAAATCTGGCCACAACCGCGATCGCCTCGACTTTTGCTTGAGTAATTAATTTTTCAGCAGCGCGTAATAGACTGTCGGGATTTGCGATCGTCCCCCAAGATGCCCCTGATTCCGACATTCGCAATTCTACATTCAGGGGAACATCGGTTAAAACATAATCTGTTATGTTCAAACCTAATGTAGCTCTAGCAGCATCAACGGCTTGCAAGTGGCGCAACTGCAAGTCTGGTTCGATGCCGCGATCGAGGATTAAGCCAATGCGATTTTGATGTACTGGTTGTAGACCCCAGCATCCTTGTGCAAATTTGTCAAGGCCATAGCCTTCGACGTAAAGAGCGTTAGGTATGGGCCAATAGAGTTGAGCGCCGTTGAGGACGTTGGGGTGAGTAATCAGGGTATCTGAAACTTGGGCGATCGCCCTAGCGACAGGTAGGGCATCCCCTGCAAAGCCCCCGATGGACGCTCCAACGCCTGTGGGGACTATCAACACCACTGTCAAAGGACGCAGGTTCACGCTGTTGCCTGGGATGGTTCTAGGGTGGATTCTAGGAGGACATAGCCTTCTACCACGACTTTTTGGCGATCGACATCAACGTCTGTGACAGCCCAGCGCAGTGGTTCGCCGTGCTTTTGCAGTTCAATTTCGATCGCCGAGTGGAGTTCTTCGGCTGTATCGTGGAGGTGGACTTCTGCGGAAATGAAATGGGTAGTCATAGGCTTGTCCGTAATTCCTGAATGGTGATACCGCGATCGGTAATTGTATCCATTTTAACTTAATTCTAGGGTTTACCGAACTGGCGATGGTAGACAATATCTTCTTTTTCGGTTTCTATCTTCAAGTTCGATCGAGGAAAAGCAACGCACAACAACACATAACCTTCCGCTTGCAGATCCGGGCTAACGCCCATGCAATCGGTTTGCTCAACTTGCCCTTCAATAATTTTAGCAGCACAGGTAGTACAAACCCCGGAATTGCAAGAACTTGGCAACTCAATGCCGGCGGCGTTGGCGGCGCGCAGAATTTGTTTGTCTTCGGGTACTTCTACGGTGTAGGTGCTGCCTTGGTGGAGAAATTCTACGGTGTAAGTCTTGGACATATTTTTATTATTGGTTTTAAGGGCGATCGGAATTTACGTTATATCTGCAAACAAAGCAATAAATATCTTACCGCCATTCGAGATTTTGTGCAAATTTGCAAAATTTATAGGAGTTACGCATGGGCGTCGAGAAACCGGGTTTTTTCCCAAAATACTTGATTACAGCCATTAAATTCTGTAAAAACCCGGTTTCTTTGCAATGACAGGCAATATATTATGTTCAATCACTAATTTTTACATTTAACCCAACAACTCATCAACAGCAACACTAAAACCCAGCAGCACTAACTGAGTGCTGATTACGTCACCGGAATTAAACGCTAACTTTTGAGTTTGAGTCATTATCATTATCCACAGACTTTCTGGAAAAACTATCCAAACTTCCAGACAACCAGAATCCAAATACTCTTGTGCTTTCAGAAAAACATCTTCGGCAATATCAGTCGGAGAAACTATTTCAGCAACTAACAGCGGGCTTTGAGGAAAAGTAGGAACATCACCATATTGAGCAACAAGTTCAGGTGTAAGATAAGCCACATCCGGCCGTCGTACTCTCAGGTTAGTACGACAAGGAACCTCCGTATAGACTTCGCCACCTTGTCCGCTAGAATCTTTGTAATTTCCCCAAGAACGATCTAGTCTGGATTGGATTCGACTGTGTTTTACTGTCATGCCATTTTTCTCCGCGATTTGCCCGTCCACCCATTCCATATCGTCGGGGGGACTGGCTATAAAGTCTTCTAGAGAAACATTTTCTGATAAAACGGCTGCCATTACCATAGCCATTTACTCCCTTTTGCAGAATTCACTCATATTATAGCAATTATTTGTTATTTGTTATTTGTTATTGGTTATTGGTTATTTGTTATCGGCTACCGATGCCCTATGCCCTATGCCCCATGCCCCATGCCCTATGCCCCATGCCCAATACCCCATGCCCAATGCCCAATTTACTCAATATTAATTTGATTGGGAGGCTTCGGTTGATTTCGATTATCATCCTTCAAAGTTTTACGTCCCGAACTCGCATAATCCTTATACAAATCCACAAACATCTTTGTTAACTGCTGCAAAGAAAGTTGTTCCCCATTAACTTGAGCTTTCATATAAGTTTTGAGCACTTCAATATAAGCCAAACCGAGAGCAAGCGTGAGAGTAGCAGCCGTCGCACCGGAGATAGCGCCACCGACAATTGTACCCGCACCGGGAATCATTTTTATCAAATTAGTCACAATACTTCTACCAACAGCAGTCACCCCACCAGCACCGCTAATAGCAGATAGCATCGCCGAGATAAATCCCTTATCAAAGGGCATTCCAAAAATCACAGTAATATTCGCAATCATTGCCGTTTGCATCGTCATCAAAATTGGTGCATCAGCAAACGGTACAGGAGTTGCACCGATAATCGCAGAACCGGCAACATAGGCACTTAGATACTTAAATGCCATGTCGGATTTTAGTCCAATATTCGCAATTTGTTCTTTAACAAAGGCTTTTTTTGCTACTTCCGGCAGCAGTTGAAAAGTTGCATCAACTAACTTATCTAAACCGTGAGATTTTACTGTATAATCCTCATCAATTTCTTCCGGTTCCGCCATGACTGGGATAACTTGACTCACTGGCAAATTCATGTGTTCCAGTTGCTTGAAAAACTCGCTCGGTTTTTTCGATGTAGTTTGAGTCAGCACTAAAATAACTGGTACATCCATGATTTCCATTTCTCTTAGCCAGCCTTCCTCCACGGATTCTATGCGATTTGCGCCGTGATTAATGCAGTACCAGATGACGTGTATGTGTTCTTTGGGGTGGAGGAGTCTTTGGTCTTCAATCAGTTTAGCAACGTTTAATTGAATAATTTTAATTTGTTCGGCGTTGAGTTCGAGTCCGGGAGTGTCGTAAACTGCGATCGGGCAATTTGGTTTAGTATATTGGCGAATACCGTGAGTGACGGGGCGGCCGACTCCGGTTTCTGCTAAGCGCTGGCGAAAAACTGCATTGATCAGGGTACTTTTGCCGACACCGGTTTTGCCGATGACTAAAACATTGCACTGTCCCACTTGGTTTTCTGCCTCTTTGAAGGCGTCGTAGCTATTGATTAAAAGCTCGTCTAGGGAAAAGTCGTTTGACATGGTGGTTTCTAGAATGGTGGAATATTAAGGATTAAGCATTCATTTTTAACTTTAAGCCGTAGGGTGCGTCGCCATCTACAATCATGAAAAAAAGCGATAATCTCCCAGCGACGCACCTTACAAACAGGGTTGAGGAAACAAACTGAACACTCATCATTTTGGCAAAAATTTGGTAAATTGGTATTAGTTTAAGCTAGCAAGCGATCGACCTCGATGCTAAAACCGATTAGTATTTGTTGAGTGCTAGCTGTATCGCCGGATCTAAATGTGAATATTTGATTTTGAGTCATCACAAATATCAAACGACTTTCTGGAAAAACCAACCAGACTTCCTGACAGCTAGATGCTAAATATTCCTGTGCTTTGAGAAAGACATCTTCAGCAATATCGGTGGGTGAAACTATTTCGGCAATTAAAGGAAAACTTTGGGGTAAAGTGGCAAGATTGCCAAACTGTGCAACTAATTCGGGTGTGAGATAAGCGACATCGGGACGGCGAATTTGTCGGTTAGTGCGGCAAGGAACCTCGACATAAGCCTCTCCACCTTGTCCGCTAGAATCTTTGTAATTTTTCCAAGCCTCCCCCAGGCTTAACTGAATTTTCCCCGTCTTGATTGTCATGCCATTTTTCTCCACAAGTTGGCCGTCTACCAATTCCATGTTATCGGGTGGAGCGACCGTGAACTCTTCTAAAGTAAAATTATCCTGTACAGCAGTAGCAGTGACCATAGCCATTTCCTCGCTTTTGCATATTCGTTGATACTATTATGATTCAATTATTCAATATTTTCAGGATTTTCAGACTGATCGCACTCAGGCGGTAAAAAATCAGGATTAAGAACTTCTTCTCCAGTAAATGGAGACTCTGGGGGAAATGTCGCAATAGATAAGCCAGTTTCACCTGCGGCTAGTTTCCTAGCATTTTGATAAGATTCATTAAAAATATCTTCAAAAAAACGATATAAACTCGGACTGGTTTTGAAGGTATCTCCGAGGCGTATCCGATGTTCTATAATGGTGTAATGCCAACTATTTGTTCGTTTTTCTGGCTGATATTTATACTTAAGCAAGTGCATTAAAAGTACCCTCAAATTACTTTTTAAAGCATTTTTATCGCTTTTCCCCATGCTTTCCAGTTCCTCTAGTAAGTTCTCTAAATCTATTTCGGCAAACTTTCCCTCTTTTAATAAGTTGATATTTGTCTGTAACCACAGATAAAAATCCCGTTCGTAAAGAGATGTTATTGCAGTTGTCATTGATTGGATAGTTGTCATTTTGTTTGACTCCCTTTCTCTTCTCTACACATAAGTGTAACATATTCGATAATTTATCGCTGAAGTTAGCTTTACGGGCTGAAATGAGCCGAATTATGCAAGAAGTGCGATCGCACTTTATGGTAGTTTCTCACGCAGGGAAAGCCAAGTGTTGAGTTCTTCATCTAAAACACATTTATCAGTTTCAGCAAGTGCTGCGATAACTTTCAATCGATTTTTAAGTTGTCTTAACTCACGAATTTCTGCAATGGGTAGCGTTTTCCAATTACCAACCTTTTTTTCGACATCTTCCCGCGACTCTTTGATGTTATGCCAAAACCATTGTAGAATTAAGTTAACATCGAGAACAGGGTCGTCGGAAATTACTCCAAGTTTGGCAATCGCCCCAGCCCGCAGCATCATTGAAGAAATTGTAAAAGACTCGCCGCTACCTGGTTTTTTCTGTTCTGCGGCTTCCGATAGGCGATCGTAAATTGTGGTTGCTACTTGTGCCCATGTGCGATCGCACAAACCGGAACCATTTTCACCTTTTCGAGCCTTAGTAGAGGCAACATCGGCTAATAGCAGCCAGTTAAAGTCTTGTGGTTGGGCGGTTTGACCTGAAAATATGTTTTTGATCCAAATGAGTATGGATTCGGCATCTTGTTCTAGGATGCGATCGACGGATATTATCGTAGGAGATTGAGTCATGATTTATCTACTCCACATATTCTCTTCTCAAGTAGTTACCTGGACTTTTAACATCTCCCAAGTTTCTCGTTCCATGTTCAAGATATTGCCCACTTCTTGCAAGAGTTCATACGCCTTTAAATCTATGGAAATTTCGTCTTCAATGAGAAGATCGCACAAAGTCTCTAACGCCAAATTCCACTCACCTGCATTGATGTACGATTGAAGGAATTCTGTTTGAGCGTCCGAAAAAACTTCCTTAAGTTGGGCAAGGACTTCATTAAGTTTCTTTACCACAATTTTATAATCAAACATGAGTCTATCTCCTTAATTATTATCTACGGGTTGGGCGATATATTAGTCGGAAAAGCTGTGATGACACCTCTGCCATCTGGTTCTACAATTACTCTTATTTTAACACCGTCTCTAGTTCCATCAATCTGCCATTTCACAGGGTTTCCTGTCTTAGTGTATTTAGCACCCGCTTTTCCATTTTGCTGGAACCAGATAGAATTAGGGTCTTGAATCACCTCCGAAATATAATTCATTATCTGCTCGTCGCTCCAGCGCGCGGGAAATTCACTTTTACCAGAAATTCCTCTACCAGGGCCGTGACCACCTCCAGTTGCGTCACTATCGAGAATATGAGTGCGTTGCTGAGAGTTGATTTGAGATAGATTATTGACATCAATTCCAGCGGGAATATTGCCTGAAGAATTATTGCTCATAGAAGGAGTTACTTAAACTTTAGCAAAGACTTAAGATAAGTATAAATTAATTCTTTTTTCCAAAGTATATGTTCATAATCAATGGTCATAGGATGGATGGTAACATTGACCCCGTTTTCTTGAGATTGAAGTCGATTGAGTTTGTGCTGACATTTAGCATAAGTATCTCTAGGTACATAAAATTTGACTTCACCTCCTCCATTTTCCTGAAGATAGTTTACATATTTCTTAGCTGCTGTCTTAATGCCATTAATAGAACTAGGTTTATAAGCTTTTGCATCACAAATTACACGGTGAGATGTTAGATAAAAATCTGGTTCACAAGGGTAATATTTGCCATTTTGAAAGTGCAATTTAGGTTTAATTTGCAAACTTGACTGAAGATTTTCTATATTATCAGAGTCCAACAGCATTTTTAACAAGGCTACTTCTCCTTGATCTCCTTGTAGTTTTTTATCCGGTTTTTGCTGATAATAGTCACTGGCGGGATTTTGAGTTAAATCTGTGAGTCTTTCTGTCGCGTTGGGATTTTCATATAACATCCAAGAATCACCGGGAATGTTAGCGAGTTCGAGGGCTAGCCATGTGGGTACACCTGATGCAATAGCCGTTGTCAAAAAAATCTCGCTTTTGGCGATCGCATCTTGAATAGAAGTATCATTAACAGTCGTATTTGCCAAGCTAATTGTTGGAGAAATGATAGAAGGCAAGAAAGATTGTACTCCTATCATCGCCTGAATTAACTCTATCTGATTTTGAGTTACCTTCATGCGGCTCATTTCCTCACAGCAGATTTCCAGAATGTCAGAAATCTCTCGCTTTAGCTCATATATATCACAATCAGGTAAATATTTAGCACGGCTTTGCACCTCAGCCAAGCTATCAATAACTTGACTGAGCATTGACTGAAGCACATCGCACTCTTGGTTGATTCCCATTAGCCTCCTACAGTTTTCATAATATCCTCAGCTTGTCCAGTGGCTACATTTAACGTTTTAATTGCTTCATCACAAATTTCATAAATCTGCTGAACTTTAGATCGTGCTTCAGCTAAACTGGCATCTGGTAGCTGCCCTGCTTGTGATTTAGCGTCATCCATGAGTTCCATGATTTGATTCAGTGTTTTTTGAAAGTCTTCTACTTGACCTACTAAATCGCCCATAACTCACCTCACTACATTTGTTGTTATGTCATTTTAATACAAATTCGTTAACTAAACAAGCTATCTTTAGTCCAGATATCTTTTGGGACATGAGGAGTGGCAATTAGTTTAGTTTCTAGCTCTAACCCTCGATAAATTGCCCTTCCTTTGGGATTGACGGGTAAACTACCTGCGCGATCGTCATCCAGTAGTCTAGTGCTAATATTAGGTTGGACACGAAAAACAACCCGCTCGTCAAGATTATATAATATTTGAGTTGGAGTTACGTTCGTATCGGCTGGTTGTTGAGTGCAGTAGAAAATATTAATATCGGCAACACGAGACTTCAGAACTAAGGTCTCTAAATCTCGATAGATGTTAGCCTTTACAGACCTTTCTGCGTTGACGATTGATGCAGCTTCATCAACAAACAATATAATTCTATGATCTTGGGTATTAGACTTAGCTCTCAATTGAGCTAAGCTTTCAACATCTTGGGATATCATCTCATTAAGCCGTTGCTTGTATTTTTGCACAAGGCTATTAAGGAGAGAGGCAAAATCTTCAAATTCTGTAACGAGTTTAACATTGGGATAACGTCTAGTGATGCGATAATAATCTAAGCCTTCCTTAAAGTCAGCGATGTAAATTTCTCGTTCTGCTTGGATTTTGTGACTGGCATATAAAAACTGATATATCATGGAATTGATAAAGTTAGTTTTGCCAGATTTTGGTACGCCAGCTACTAGCCGATGGGCAATATCTTCAAAATTAGAAAGACAAGGCTCTCCACTTTCCTCAACTCCCACTAGATATGTATCTTCATTAATTAAATGACCGTATTTTTTGATAACATCCTCAATGGGTAAAATCTCTGGCAACATTTTTACTGTTTCTTCAAATGACGTTGTATTATTCACTGGTGGAATAGCTATGCGGAAAAAGCCGCTAATTTCTTGGGCTGTCGCCAGTCGGTGCAATGGCTTTAAATCAACCATCCGAGATGGTGGCGGAGTTGATGACAACTTCGCTAAACCTGAACCATCTGAAACAGCATTATATAGTTGCGGTAGATTTTGATTTTGAGCTGAGTTGACACCGCCAATCATTGGTGGTTGATTTTGATGGTAGAATGATGGTTTGTCGGGAAAACTACCAGAATCGCCGCCGAATTTTCCTAATCCTTTTTTTTGTGGCTGAATTGTATTTGCAATTGACATTTGACTGTTGTTTTTATGCCAGCCTTCCCATTCAATCGCACTGGAAATATTTACGTTTTTTGTGGCTTCCAAGCTTTCGGAAAAACCGGGTTGATTTTTGCTAACTTGGATGATTCGGCATCGTTTTCCGTGAGGTGTTTCTTTGATGGCTTCATGGATGAGAGCGTCGAGGACGGGAAAAGCATCGGCACGATTTTCGGCTAGGGCTTTGATGCTATATTGGAATAGGTCGCTGTTGGGATAGGATTGTTGGTATTTTTGGTAGAGTGCTGATGTGACTGAGAGAATGTTGTCTTTGATTCCGCTGGTGTTGGCGTTGACTTTATCCAATTGAGTTAGCATTTGGTTGATGGCATTTACCCACAAGGATTTTTGATTGGGGTTGTCATAGGTTTGTAGGGTGATTTCTAAAATGAGTTTGCTGTCTAAGCGGTGGATGACATCGCAGACTGCTGACATATCATTGGTTTGATTTGCCTCGAAGAGGTGAGGTAGGTAGTAATTTTGGGGTGGGATGAATTCTTCATGTTTGAGAATTTCGCCAATTGTTTGCACCCAGTCTAAGTTTTGGAATGGGGTAAGGTTTGGTTGAGGGGTGAGGGTGAAGAATTGGCTTAATTTGCCTTTGGTGAGGAGGCTGAGGATTTGTTCGGAATGTTCTGCGGTTTGGGTGTTGTGGGGGTGATTGATTAGGAGGTAGGTTTTGAGTTTGGGGGATTGATTTGCATCGTAGATGTAGCGGAGGGAAATTGTTAGGTTATTTCCGAGGTGGCTAATTGAGGTTATTAGCTGTTGTTGGGTTTGTTGGAGGTTTTTACGGAGTTCAGTTGGGCGAGTATTATTTTGAATAGTTTGCTTAGGAGTAATTTCTAAGCCCAGAAGATACGATGGATTACTTATTCTTTCCATTGAGTATTTAAATTGTATATAATAGATTGTATATCTTGAAGCTGTTTTTGACCTTTTTGATATTCTTTTTGACTTTTTTGATATTCTTTAATAGTATACAGTAACATTACTACTATTGAAACTATTGATATTATGACAAATCCAGTTACTTCATAATGAGCGACTACATTCAACCAGACTAGCCAATACAATGATGCACCTAATATTAGGACAATTTTATGATATATTTCAATAGTATCATCTATCAATTGTGGTATGAATAATATCATTGATAAAAAATGAAATCCCACATATAAAATAAATGGCATGGCGAACACAAAAATTAAAGACGGGGACTCGACTTTTTCTATTTTTTTTTGTTTTTTTGTCAGAAACTCTAGTAAATAAACTTTTATTGATTTCAAATCTCTTTGAATTTGGCCGATCTGATTATAAGCATGGGAGTCTATATTAGAAAGTACAATTTTTTGGTCGAGAATACATACTTTTTTAGGAATAGGAAAAGGAAACACCGTATTCATCGTTGTTTTCGCTTGTTCATTATAATAAGGTAAATCACCATAATAAGAATACTCATTCTTATCTCTCTCACACATAAAATCAATAGTTTTGTTAATCAAAAATTGATTAGATTGAACCTTTTTATTTTCTGGTTCAGTTTGAGTAATTTGCCCTCTTAACAATTGTAGCCAACTTTCAATCGGTGACAGGTATTCATCCTGCTTATTTTCCAGAAATTGTTTCAATACGGAACTGGTTCTACCGTATCGTCGCGCTAATGATTCAGATGCTGCTATAGCACTTGTAAATATCTCTGAAATTTCCCTATGATCCTGACTTGCTGATGAAAAATAAGTTTCTAGTTGTGAAATCGTTAAGTCTTGTAGTTGAGACTTCTGCAAAGTATCCAAGCTGTAGCTAAAAACCAAAGCCTTCAATATCGTATCAGCATCAGGCTCTACTCTAGTTAAATCATGCTTGTATGGAGTCAACAGCCTCACCGCCGCATTCCGCAACTCTATCTTTTCCAACAACAACTGACTCAAGGTTTTCAGCCTTCTGCTTAAATCAGTTGTGGTATTGATAATCTCCGCTGCATTAATTCTCAATGCTGTTTCATTGTTGGAATTATCTAAAAACTTTTCCAATAGTCCATAGATAAAATCCTCAGCATAGTGATGAAATGCTTGCTGAGCTTGACGCAGCCCCAATTCATGGAATTTAGGATTTCTTTCTTCCAACAACAACTTACTTAATGTTTTCAGCCTTCTGTTTACATCCGTTGATGTATTGATAATCTCCGCAGCATAAATTTTCACTGCTATTTCATTGTTGGAATTATCGAAAAACTTTTCCAATAGTCCATAGATAAAATCCTCAATCTCAGTAGATAGTTTAAAGACTGACTGAGATTGACGCAGCGCCACTTCATGCAATTTGGGATTTGTATCTTCCAACAACAACTTGCTTAAGGTTTTCAGCCTTCTGTTTACATCCGTTGCTGTATTGATAATCTCCGCCGCATGAATTCTCAATGATGTTTCATGGTTGGAATTATCTAAAAACTCTTCCAAAAGTCCATAAATAAAATCCTCAATCTCAGCAGATTCTTTAAAAATTAACTCCGCTTGTCGCAGCGCCGCCCCTTGTACAATGCTATTGGGTGAAATCAATCCCAAATACACCCCTCGCCCGTGTAACTTGGAAATGACATCCCCGACTAAATCCTGATAATTCAGAGATCGATCGCGATCGTTTAATAATTCATCAGCGGGCCCGTAGATCCAAAATTCTAGATGCCTTTCATATTCTGCGGTTGTTTCTCCTCTGGTGTTTAGGCGCGGAATTCTGTTGATTTCTATTAACTTACGATCGCGAATTTCCCTACGAATGCGATCCAGAGGTTCAGTGAAACCGCCGCCTTCTAAATGTTGTAAACTCTGCTGAGAATATCCGATCGCCTCCAACGCCGAAGCCGCCGCCCACCGACTCAAATCGTTGCTAACTTCCCCCTTCCCCTTGACTTCCTTGGCGATATCTTTCAGCACATCCCAGTCTGCAAAAGCCTCTTTAACGCGATAGTGTTTTGCAGCCACGCCTAAGCCTTGTAGCGCTAAAGCCCGCGTGGTTAGTGATGCTTGAGTTTCCCAGATGTTGACGAAAAAAGGAACAGCGCGATCGGGATTCTTTTCGGCATAATCGAAGAATGCTTGGATTTGTTCGCCTACATTCCGATAGCGATCGGGTAAATCGCCTCCGCCTGGGATGTTTGAAAGGTTGCTCATGGGCTTAACGGGGATAGGGGGGAAGCGCATGGAAAAAATTTTATCCCTTAAAGTCTAGCTTGCTCTGCTAAAAAAAGCAACTTGTATCTGTAGGCGCATAAACAGGACTTACGCAGGTACGCTACATATTAGCCGCTTTTGAACAAATAAATAGATTTTAATTTTTTTTTGCTAATCTATCATTGATTCTCTCCCAGTTTTCTGATGAGAAATCTGACTTCTTCGAGCAGAATATTAAATCGTTGGTCATTTTCTATTTTGTACTGTTGAAAATCCTGATCCCGCCGCCGCATTTCTTCATCCCGCCGCCGCATTTCTTCATCCCGTTGAGAGTCTCTTGCTAAAATAGCATTGACAGCACCTACAAGCATATCGACATTCTGGTTAGTTTGTTCGATATTCCTAGTCGTTTGCTCTACAGTGGAAGCCAAATCATCCACCATTTCATCTGTCCAGCGTTCGGTTGTCATTGTTCTTATTCCTTTACTTTCTTCAATCAATATTTTACGACGGTTGGCTTCTATTTTTAGTCGATCGCTCTTCTTAGAAATGTTCCAGCAGGGATTTCTCTTGGGCGTAAACCTTTCGCAGCGACTCAAGGGCTATTCGACTTAACATCAATTTAACCACCCCCACCAACTCTCCCCACTCCAACAATTCAGAAACAGAAACAGCCTCCCGAAATTTCTCCCCATAGAAATCCACCCAAAAATCCGGCGCATATCTCTCCTTCAGACTCGCCATCCGCCGCTTCCAATAACCAAAATCTAAACCAGATGGCGATTCCACTCCCACCACTGGCGGAAAGTCGGCATAACTCACAAACCGACTCATGCCTTTGGCGTGCACGTACAGGATATGCGCCCAGCACTCGAAGCGATATATTTGTTCTACCTTGATTTTCAGCAGCCGCGCGATCGCCTCTTTTGTGACAAACCGGCTTAATTTGTTTCTGGGGGTTGATTTTCGCGAAAATTTTGTTAACATGGTGGCTAAGTGTCCTATGTGATTAATTTGCTAGTGTCTTATGTGATTAATTTGCTGTGGAATTGATTCCTGTGTGATTGATTCCTAGGAGACTTTGATTTGGATAGGCGATCGTCTTTAAGTTTTCCAGACCTGGGCGATCGCTTTTTACGATAAAATTATAATATACTATATCTAGTGGTCTGTCAATGGGTTTAATTAGATTGCGGGTTAGAGAATTTGCTGGCGAGAAAGGCTGGACGATCAAAGAGGTTTCTGACCGATCGGGAGTCAACTACAGCACCCTCAGCACCTATTCACGTTCTCCAGGAATGGCAATGGTTGATTTTACTTGTCTGCTCAAGTTGGCACGTACTTTTGACGTGATGGTGGAAGATTTGGTTGAGGTCGTCAAAGAGTAGCCGATCGCCTTTTGTAGTATAATTTTGTGACTGATATTAGTCAGGTTTCAATAGCTTATGGGCTTAATTAGATTACGAGTTAAAGAATTTGCTGCTGAGAAAGGCTGGACGATCAAAGAGGTTTCGGAGCGATCGGGCGTAGTCTACAGTACGCTCAGAACCTATGCCCGATCGCCCGGATTAGCAACAATTGATGTGACAGCCTTGGACAAGTTGGCGAGGACTTTTGATGTGATGGTCGAAGATTTGTATGAGATTGTCCAAGATTAGTCGATCGCCTTTTGGAATAAAAATATCTTATGATGGTACACCATCATTTGTCAAGTATGGGTTTAGTCAGACTAAAAGTCAGGGAATTTGCCGCTGAGAAAGGTTGGACGCTAAAAGAGGTTTCAGAGCGATCGGGAGTAATTTACAGCACCGTCAGACACTACGCGCGCTGTCCGGGAGTGTCAACTATTGATTTCATTTCTATACACAAATTGGCCCGCACCTTTGATGTAATGATCGAAGATTTGGTGGAAATTGTGCAGGAATAGGCGATCGCATTTTACTATTACTCGACAGTTGCTAGCATTTCATTGACAGACTCGCTTTGTGTTAGGGCTTCCCAATCAGATGCGACAGGTTGGTAAGAACAGTAACAAACCACAATGCGTTCCTCAGTATCCAAAGCAGAAAACTGCTGAACGCGAGTAACTACCCAGTCTCCATCTTTCCCGTGAGTAACTCCATTACCAGGCTCAGATAGATTCTCGTAATCGCGAGTTTTGTCCCCTACTTGAGGAATTTCTGGATTTTTTTCCCAAGTCCAATTCTCCCAAAGTATATTAGTTAGACCGCCCCTCGGCATGAGTTGACGTTCTTCCCAGCCGGGAGCACTCATGCTTTCTGTTTTGTAGACAATCCAGATTTTTTTAGCCATTTTTTTAAAGACGATCGCACAATCAGGTTCAATAATTCGACTATATCAGAGATGAAAGCTCGTGCATCGGTTAAAATAGAGAAGTAATTTTGCCATCAATAAGCCTGAATGCCTACGTTACTCCGCGTCGGCCCATACCGTTTCTTTTGCTATGCGGGCGATCGGGATGAACCACCACACGTTCACGTTGAGCGCGATCGAGAAGAAGCTAAGTTTTGGCTTAGTCCGGTTCGCCTTCAAAATAACAAGGGCTTCAGCCGTACAGAAATCAATAACCTTCAAAAAATTGTTGAAGAAAATCAAGAGCAGTTGCTAGCAGGTTGGAATGACTTCTTTAATGGTTGAATTGTTAGAAATCCCGAAAGCGCAACAGGTAGTTCTTACAGATGATGCGCTGACAGTCGATCTATCCGATGGTCGTACTATTTCTGTTCCTTTAGCTTGGTATCCTCGGCTATTGCATGGTACACCGATCGAGCGCAATAATTGGCGATTTATTGGTGAAAATCAGGGAATCCACTGGCCTGATATTGACGAAGATATTAGCGTCAAAAATATCATTCTCGGTAAACCATCTGGAGAAAGTCAGAAATCATTTCAGCGGTGGTTAGAAGAACGTGGGAACACAGTCTAATTTAAATATCCTTCTTATTCTTAGTCCGCGCAGGCGGACTTCGTGTGTGTAGCAGCGGTTTCAACCGCCGAATCAACCGCCGAATTATCTCAAAAAAAAAGCGCCTGAGTTCCCCCAGACGCCTAGCATAAAATCAACAAATTGTCAACCCCAACCTAACCATTCAAAGCCTCAGCACCGCCGCAAACTTCCAGGATTTCCTGAGTAATTGCCGCTTGCCGCGCCTTGTTATAAGTCAGCGTCAAACTACCAATCAAATCGCTAGCATTCTCACTAGCATTGTTCATCGCCGTCATCCGCGCAGCCAACTCACTCGCAGCAGACTCTTGCAAAGCCCGCAGCAATTGGTTGTTCAAATACAAGGGCAAAAGAGCATCCAAAATTTGCGCTGGATCTTGCTCGAAAATCATGTCGCGTGGCAAACTCTTTGTAGGTGCTGCAACCTTATCTCGCGAGACTTTAAACTCTCCACCTTGCGATGTCAAGCGGAAGATTTCATCATCAGGAGTTTCCAAGCCTTGTGGGTCGAGAGGTAGCAAGGTTTGAATCACTGGACGAGAACTAATTAACGACACAAACTTGGTGTAAATTAACTCAATTCTGTCCACAGTTCCTGATAAGAATAGCGACAACAATTCGTCAGCAATCATCGCTGCTTCCGGTGCTGTTGGAATTTGTTCCAAGTTAGTGTAAGTCGCATCAATGGGCTGTTCCCGGCGCTGGAAATACTGAGTAGCTTTCCGTCCTACCAACACAAATTTGTACTCTACGCCTTCGGCTTTCAGTTCTTTGGCACGATTTTCGGCGTATTTGATGATGTTTCCGTTGTAGCCACCGCACAAACCCCGATCGCCCGAAACGACCAAAAGTCCCACAGTCTTAACTTCGCGTTTCTTCAACAGCGGCAAATCCAGGTTTTCAAACTGCAACCGTTCCGCCAAACCGTACAATACTTCTGCGAGGCGATCGGCAAAAGGCCGAGTTGCAGTTACCTGTTCTTGAGCGCGGCGCACCTTTGCAGCAGCCACCAAGCGCATTGCTTCTGTAATCTTTTTAGTGTTCTTGACCGACTTAATGCGATCGCGAATAGTTTTCAGATTTGCCATAATTTTCTCCTTTTTCCTTAGCTTTTATTTCTGAGTTCTTAGTTCCCAGCCATCAGTTTTTAAATTTAGCTACGGTAGAGACATGGCATAGCCGATTTGTATCAACTGTGAGACTGAAACCTTCTGCCTCTCTCGTTTGTCTCGAAGTCTCGATCCCCCTAAATCCCCCTTAAGAAGGGGGACTTTGAGTGCTTCTAGTTTCTCCTTTCTTAAAGGGGACTTTGAATGCTTCTAGTCTCCCTCTTAAAAAGGGGAACTTTCACGCTCTTGTCCCCCCCTTGTTAAGGGGGGCTAGGGGGGATCTGCGACTTAACTAATGACCAATGACTGATGACTAATGACTAATTACGCAGCAGCCAAGAAGCTTTGCTTGAATTCAGTGATACCTTCCTTCAACAACTTTTCAGCTTCATCAGTCAAGGCCTTAGCACCACCTTGAACAATTTCGCCGTACTTCGGCTTGCTAGTCCGCAAATAATCACGCAAACCAACAGTAAACTTGCTGACCTGATCTACTGGAATTTCATCCATGTAGCCATTAATCCCAGCATAGATAATCGCAACTTGTTCGTTCATCGGCAGAGGAGAACTTTGTGCCTGTTTCAACAGTTCGCGCAACCGTTGACCACGGGCCAATTGGTTTTGAGTAGCTTTATCCAAGTCAGAAGCAAACTGAGAAAATGCTGCCAATTCTTCAAACTGTGCCAATTCCAATTTCACCTTACCGGCTACTTTTTTCATCGCCTTAGTTTGAGCCGCAGAACCTACCCGTGATACCGAAATACCAGGGTTTACTGCTGGACGCAAACCAGCGTTGAACAAGTCGGAAGAAAGGAAGATTTGACCGTCAGTAATCGAAATTACGTTGGTAGGAATGTAAGCAGAAACGTCACCAGCTTGAGTTTCGATAATTGGCAAAGCAGTCATGCTACCTTCGCCCAAATCATCGCTCAATTTAGCAGCACGTTCTAGCAAGCGAGAGTGCAGATAAAACACGTCTCCTGGGTATGCTTCGCGACCTGGAGGACGGCGTAGCAACAGGGACATTTGGCGGTAAGCTTGTGCTTGCTTGGAAAGGTCATCATAGATAACCAAAGTGTGCTTGCCTTTGTACATGAAATACTCGGCTAAGCTGGCGCCTGTATAAGGAGCCAAATATTGCAGTGTGGCAGGGTCACTAGCGTTGGCTGCGACTACGATTGTGTAGTCCATTGCGCCTTTTTCTTGCAGCACGTTGACAATGTTAGCTACTGTAGAAGCTTTTTGTCCGATCGCCACATAAACGCAAATTACGTTCTCAGATTTTTGGTTGATAATCGTGTCGATCGCGATCGCAGTCTTACCAGTTTGTCTGTCACCAATAATCAGTTCCCGTTGTCCTCTACCAACTGGAATCATCGCATCAATAGCGGTAATCCCTGTTTGCATCGGTTCATAAACAGAACGGCGAGCAACAATCCCCGGTGCCGGAGATTCAATCAAGCGAGTTTCAGTAGTTTTAATTTCTCCTTTGCCGTCAATCGGACGGGCCAAAGCATCAACTACCCGTCCCAACATGGCTTCTCCCACGGGGACTTCAGCAATTCTGCCAGTAGCAATAACTGCCGAACCTTCTTCAATTCCCAAACCTTGGCCCATCAGCACTGCGCCGACGTTATCTTCTTCCAAGTTCAGTGCAATACCAACGGTGCCGTCGGCAAATTCTAGCAATTCACCGGACATCGCTTTATCCAAGCCATAAATCCGCGCAATGCCGTCGCCTACTTGCAAAACAGTACCGACGTTAGATGTTTTAACATCTTGGTCATACTGCTCAATTTGCTGGCGAATAATGTTACTAATTTCGTCTGGTCTGATTGCTGCCATGTCAGTTGTTATGTGTCAGTTGTCAGTTGTTAATTGTCAGTTGTCAGTCGATGTTTCCGGTCAGAAAGCCTTGTACCCTGAGCGAAGTCGAAGGGCCTTGTACCCTGAGCGAAGTCGAAGGGTCTTCTTCTATCAAGAAGCCAAGCGAATTCCCAGACGGCGTAATTGTCCTCGCAGGCTGGCATCAATCACTTGAGAGCCTACTTTAATCACGACACCGCCGATTAAATCTGCGTCAATTTTGGTTTCAATTTCCACTTGCCGCGCACTCGTCATCGCCTGCACTTTCTCGCGAACAGTTTGCCGTTGAGCATCTGAAAGCGGTACAGCCGAAGTAACTTCAGCCAATACAGTTTGGTTGAGTTCTCGGAGTTGGGTCAAGTATTGTTTGCCAATGCCTTCTAAAAAAAGAATCCTTCCTTTGTCTATTAACAGGCTCAAAAAGCTTCGCATCAAGGGGTTCATATCTTCCCCTGCTATTTGCTTAATCACAGCTTTTTTAGCATCTGGTTTAATCAGAGGATTGCCTAAAAATTGACGCAAATCCTCAGAACTTTCTAACAGACCCAGCAAAGAACGAATCTCAGTGCCGAACTCCTCTGAAAGATTGTTAGACTTAGCCAATGACATCAAAGCGGATGCGTAAGGCTGCAAAACTTGTGTGTTGACTTTACTCACGTTTTAGCCTCCCAGTAACGCAATGCTGCGATCGATTAATTGGTGTTGAGCGTTTTCGTCCAAGCTAGTTTTTAGCTGGCTTTCCACCTTTCCTAATGCCATAGATACAACAGCCGATCGCAGTTGGGCGATCGCTCTTTCCCGCTCCGATTCCAACTCTTGACCTGCTGTTGCTTTCATGCGTTCAACGTCCTGCGCCGCTTGAGCTAGAATTGCTTCTTTAGCCTTCTTCGCAGTTTCCTCAGAAGCAGTACGAATTCGTTCCGCTTCTGCTTGTGCTTGAGTCAATTTTTGCTGTTGCTCTGCTAGAGCTGCTGCGGCATCTTTTTGGCGTTTTTCTGCTTCGAGAATCGCCTCTTGGATGCCCGTGCGCCGCTCATTCAGGATGTTTCCCAAAAAGCCGCGCCCGAAATAAAACAGCACTGCAATAATAATGACCAGGTTAATCAGATTGGTTTCTAAAATATCAAAATTGAAACCGAAACCACCTTCCCGGCTAGCTTCTGTGGCTAGCAATAAAACAGTCCCCATGATAGTCTTCCATAATTGCGCGTGCAGGTTGGCTGAACCAATTTTAGATTTTAGATTGAGTCCAAAATCTAAAACTATTCAATTTCACTATTTGACCAGCTCCGGCCCTAATAGCTTCTCTAGAATTTGGCGGCTCAGGGAGTCCACTTCTTGTTCTAGCGATCGCATTGCATCTTGCTTTTGCTGCTCAATCTCTTGTCCTGCTTTTTCTCGCGCGACTTGAGCTTCTTTTTGAGCCTCAGCTACTTTCGCCGAAGCACTTTTTTGAGCTTCTGCTTGAGCAACAGCAATCACCTTTTGAGATTCCCTACGAGTATCTCCCAGTTTTTGCTCATACTCCTGCGCTAGTTGCTGAGCTTTAGCCAAGCGTTCTTTCGCTGCAACTTGAGTGTTACGAATGTAATCTGCCCGTTCCTCAATAGACTTGGTGAGCGGCTTGTAAAAAATTACATTCAAGACTGCGACTAAAATCAAAAACTGCACCGCCATCAGAGGCAGAGTAGCATCAATATCAAAAAGTCCGCCTTCTTTTGCTGCTTCTTCAACTGCTAGTAATACTGTCCAGTGCATCATGTTTTTTTGACGGCTCCCACCTAATTCGATCTGAGATTTTCGACTTTGGATTTTGGAATCTAATTACCATCCAAAATCCAAAATCGATCGGACCCCAAATTATTATGCGAAGGGGTTGGCAAACAATAGCACTAGGGCTACGACCAAACCGTAAATTGTCAGCGCTTCCATGAACGCCAAACTCAACAGCAAGGTGCCACGAATTTTACCTTCTGCTTCAGGCTGACGGGCAATCCCTTCTACAGCACTGGCTGCGGCATTACCTTGACCGATACCAGGTCCGATTGCGGCTAAACCTACTGCCAAAGCGGCGGCAATTACGGAAGCGGCGGCAACTGTTGGGTTCATGATGATTTTCCTTATCTAAAGTACAAAATTGAGAACAGAAATTCTACGAGATTGTCCGATTTCACGACAGAAAGATTAAGTTCAGAAAATTAATTTTTCTTCCCTTATTCTGGGTCGTTTATCGTTAGTTAATGGTGCTCTTCTTCGCCGTGACCGCCCTCTAGAGCTTCACCAATATAGGCTGCTGCTAGGGTAGCAAAAATCAAAGCTTGAATAGCACTTGTAAATAGTCCCAGAACCATTACTGGCAAAGGCACAAATAGAGGCACTAGCAAAACCAACACTCCTACAACCAATTCGTCAGCTAGGATGTTGCCAAACAAACGGAAACTTAGGGAAAGAGGCTTAGTAAAATCTTCTATGATTTTGAACGGCAACATGAAAGGCACCGGTTCTACATAGTGGGCGAAATAGCCCAAGCCACTTTTGCTGAGACCTGCATAAAAATATGCCAGAGAAGTCAGCAGTGCGAATGCGATCGTCGTGTTGATGTCAGCCGTAGGTGCTCCGAGTTCTCCCGATGGCAGCTTAATCAGCTTCCAAGGAATTAGAGCGCCAGACCAGTTTGACACAAAGATGAACAAGAATAATGTACCAACAAATGGTACCCAGGGGCGATATTCTTTTTCCCCAATTTGGTTTTTAGCCAAGTCCCGAATAAATTCCAGCGCATACTCCATTAAATTCTGCATTCCGCTGGGAATTCTTTGGATTTTGCTGCTTCCTAGAAGCGAAACTATGACTAAAACGGCAATTACAAACCACGAGGTTATAAAAACCTGCCCATGCACTTTTAGATTGCCCAGTTGCCAGTACAACTGCTGGCCAACTTCTAATTTTGCAAGGGGGAAACGATTAAAGGTGTTTAGAACGTCAAGCATTGCCATTCAACGGGTTTCCCCAAATCTATGAGTTGAGTATTGCTAGATTGCCTGACCTACCTGTAGTCTGGTGCTAATGCACTTCGCAACACGTAAATCATCAGCGAAAGTTTGTAAGTCAGAAATCCCAAAAATATCGGTAAAATCTGTAGCTGGTCTAACCGAGTTGCTACTATCATCAACCCAATAAGCAGACCGAGCCTTGTCTTACTAATCTTCTGATTTTGGCTACCGATTCGCTCAACGTCTCTAGCCAACATCTTTAAGTAAACCACACCTGTGCTCGCCCCTAGCAAATAATTCAGGGCAATGTTGAGCGAGTAAAAGATCCAAACGGCGATCGTAATTATCGCCGTAAACGCAAGGGTGTAAACCAACAACTCTTGTTGAAGGCGATAGAAGTCTTGCAGGGAATTACCTGTCTCTGACGAGACTGTCGAGACAGTGCCAGTTTGAGGAAGCTCCTCGGTTGCTGGTGCGGGTTGGGTGGGTGTGTTTTGCGTGTTCACGAAGCTCAGAAACTAATGCAGGTAGCAGGCGTGTGCTTTGCAAGCTCAGAAAGATATTACCACGCTCTGGTAACAATACTTAAAATTAAATTTAATAATATTTTTAGGTTTTGGTGTCGAGGGAGTCAGATTTTTTTTTGGATATCGCACAAACTCACACTTGACATCGCTTTTCGCGCACCCTTTTTACCTCACGTAGTCGGTGTACAGTTTGTAGATATTTTACGAATCTATGTAAAGTTTTGTAACAAAATCAAAAATTTTGCATAAAAATTGAGTTGTGAACCAGATAGACAAATAGGAGAACAAATTTAACATCAATCTTGGTGCTTACTGTGAAAACTCAAAACCTAATTACATCAACTGTCACAGCCTTTGTGGCAGCAGCGGGTCTCTGTGGAAGCGCGATCGCCGGAACGATTCGGCACGATCGATCCGACGCCCAGTACAGAAACTTTGCCAACCAAAACCAATTTGCCAGCGTCGGCTTCTTGGAAATGAGATTTTCTGGCAGCACATCCGCCAAACTTTGTTCGGGAACCCTGATCAGTGCCAACTGGGTACTAACAGCAGCCCACTGTTTGGAAAGTGGCCAACAAAGTCTGGCTGGTGCGGGTTTTACGATTGGCGGCCGCAGCATTTCCATAAACAGAGCTCTTCAGCACGCAGGATGGCGGAGCAGCGGGAACGGGGGTGAACGCGTTGACCTGGGTTTGTTCCAGCTCAATGCTTCCGTGTCGAATGTGAATCCGGCAACACTCTACTCAGGTACTAACGAGGATTGGCAAGTCGGAAGCTATGTTGGTTTTGGAAATACAGGTACTGGCTTAACTGGTCAAATTGACAGAACATACAAAACAAAACGAGCCGGACAGAACATGATCGGATTGGGAAATCGATTAGGCTACTCCAATGACATTCTGGTGTCAGATTTCGATGATCCTCGATCAGTCAATCCTTCAGAGCCTTGGACAAACCCTCTAAACTTAGAATATCAGTTAGGGAGCGGCGATAGTGGTGGAGCAATGTTTATCGGCGGACTGCTCGCCGGGGTCAACTCTTTTATTACCAGTCTCGACGGCCGTACAGATGCTGACTACGGCGATATTTCCGCAGCCACTCGCGTGTCGTCCCACAGCAACTGGATTCAGAATGTCATCAGGGGAATAGCTGGAACAGGAATGCTCAATAGCTTACCCAGAACTAGCTCAAACTTTGGCCCAACCACTCTCGCTGAAGTGTTACTCGATCAATCCGAGATTATCGGCGACTTGTCCCAACCACTGGAAATAGTACAGGATACTTGGGACAATTCCGAACCGATAGCGGAACCAGTGCCCGAACCGACAACTGTTGTTGGTGGGTTGCTTTCCTTGGGGGGTTTGATTGTAGCCCGCCGCCGCCGAAAGTTAGCTCAAAAACAAGCTTGAAAATATTAGTAGGTGGACGCAGTTCAAACTAAAATGCGCGCTGTGGTAGAACCTGCTAGAAGCCGGACTTCTTGAAGAAGTCCGGCTTCTCATGCAACGAGGTGAAATTCTCGAACAGCGGGGAGAAAGTTTTTGTTCTCGTGGCTCGATCGACTAAGTTTGATTAAAGCAAATCGCTCGATCGCGCCCAAAGCCCTCCATTGTGCCAAAGTAATAGTCAAGCCGAACTCTTGCGCCTTTGCTGTCACAGATTCTGGTACTGTTGCAGCATCCATCCAGGGCGGATGTTCATCGATCGCTAAATCAGTTCCAGATTGGCCAGTATGTTGAATCAGTATTTGGTTGAGATATTCTCGGTAAGTCGCAATTTCTGCCGTTGTCACGCAAGGAAGCTCGACGAGTGTTTGGCGTTCTGTTTGAGTAAAATGATTCCAATCTTGCAACTTGAGTTTAATTCCACAAGTATCTAACTTGAGGCGTACTTGCATGGGAATGCAGCGGAGGGCTTCTACAAAGTCAGCTTCAAATTTAAAGAATCTCATGGGTATTTAGATTTGCTAACTAGATTTTTTTTCTTAACCGCAGAGAGCGCAGAGAGCGCAGAGTAAGAGAGTTAATAGAGCAGAAATTGAGGTTTCTATCAATAATTGCAGAAAATCAAGTCGGGATTTATAATTAAATAATATTACAAACTATTGACATGAACCCTGTAGACTACCTTCGGATTAGTTTGATAGACCGCTGCAATTTCCGCTGTCTCTATTGTATGCCGGAAGGTAGCGAGTTGGACTATGTTTTGCAGCAGCAGTTGTTAAGTCACTCGGAATTGCTAACTTTGCTGCGGGAGGTTTTCATACCTGTGGGATTTACTAAGTTTCGGTTGACTGGTGGGGAACCGCTGTTGCGGCCTGGTGTGGTGGAGTTGGTTGGGGCGATCGCCTCGATGCCGGAAACGCGAGATTTGTCAATGACAACTAATGGCTTTTTGCTGGCGGGAATGGCCGAAGATCTCTACAATGCTGGTTTGCGCCGGATTAATATTAGTTTGGATTCGCTGGAACCGGAGACTTTTGATCGGATAATTGGTAGTCGGGGTCGATCGCGCTGGATGCAAGTTTGGCAGGGAATTCAAGCGGCTTATGAAGCAGGTTTTGACCCGCTGAAATTAAATGTGGTGGTGATTCCCGGTGTTAACGACGGCGAAATATTGGATTTAGCTGAATTAACTATTAACCGAAATTGGCACGTTCGTTTTATTGAGTTTATGCCGATCGGCAACAGCGATTTATTTGGCGATAAAGGTTGGGTTGCTTCGGCCGATTTGCGGCAACAAATTAACGATAAATACGGTTTGGCTGAGTCGGGAATTCGGGGAAATGGGCCGGCGGATGTGTTTCAAATTCCGGGGGCGAAGGGTACTTTAGGGTTTATTAGTCAGATGTCGGAGTGTTTTTGCGATCGGTGCAATCGGATGCGTTTGTCTGCTGACGGGTGGCTGCGGCCTTGTCTGCTGAACGAAACGGGGCAAATTGACTTGAAAACTGCTCTGCGGAATGGGGTGTCTACGGGCGAATTGCGCGATCGAGTGCAGCAGATATTAGAGATTAAACCGGAGATTAATTTCAAGCAGCGAGATTCGGGAACTACTCAAGGAAATTACAGCCGCACCATGTCTCAAATCGGCGGCTGAACTAACCGACATAGAGCGCTGAAGAAATAAAATACTTAAGGCAATACTTGAGTATAATTGTCACAGTATTCGATTCTCAACAAACTCGATGACCATCAAGCCGATTCGGTGGGTTGGCCCTGCCCGCGAAGAAATCCAATCTCTTCCTGAAGATGCCCGAAAAGAAGCCGGTTTTTCACTTTGGACTCTCCAGCAGGGCATACAACCACCAGACTTTAAACCGATGTCGATCGTAGGTAAAGGCGTTGAAGAAATTCGGATTCGGACAGAAAATGCCTATCGGGTTTTCTATATTGCTAGATTTAACTGGTTCCCAGGCTGTAGCCTGGGAACCGAGATCCAGAGGCTCTGCCTCGCTAGCGGACAAAAACATGAGGCAGAGCCTCAAGGAATGCGTTCCCAGGCTCTAGCCTGGGAACGAGCAAAACCGGAACAATGAGCGAAAATACTATTACCCAAGCAGTCGATAATATCTTTCTAGACCTCGGATTCTCATCTGAAGAAGCTGATAACTTACTAATCCGATCGCAACTAATTCTCGCCCTGACTCATCAGATTAAAGAGCGCGGTTGGACTCTCGATCAAACGGCTCAACATCTCCAACAGTCCAACGATCGAATCAAAGCTCTAACTCAAGGTAAAATAGGGCAGTTTTCCGTTGACAGTCTGATTGCAATGCTCAATAAAGTAGGTATGACTGTCAAAGTCGAAATTTGCCCCAAGGTAGCTTAGGTGAAAATTATGCAATTTGGCGCATTCTACAACTGAAACTCTCCTCCCAAAACTTGTCCAGCCGTTAAATTCAACTGCGGAAATGTTGGAGAAACAAGTGTTTGTTCCCCTTGAAACATCCCAACTTCGACATACTCACCTGATTCTAGTCGTAGTACCGCTACTATCTCCTCTTGAGGGTCAACAATCCAATATTCAGGGATACCCCGCGCTGCATATTGAGCTCGTTTACTAATGTAATCGCGATCGCGCCCAACTCTCCCAGGACTAACAACCTCGACAACCAACTGAGGAGGTGGCATAGTTTGGGTGATGGTTAGCCGGGAGGCTGTCAGCAAGATGTGTTCGGGCTGCAAAACCACCAAATCTGGGTAGCGGTTAGCTGCGTCGCCCTCCCGCAAGATCGGAACTTGGATTTCGCACATATGTGTTCTGATCAGCCTCAGTGGGATGAACCCGCTACTAGCCAGAGTGAATAGTAGATAGTTAGCAATGAAATTGTTGGGGCCCGATTCTGGTGGCAATGTTACTAACTCTCCATCAATTAATTCGTAGCGGTTGTCGGTGTCGTCCTCATAGGTGAGGTACTCTTCAAAGGTGAGTTTTTGTTTGTGGGCTTGTATCATCTTTTACCTTCCAGGATTGCTATTGTTATTAAAATATTTACACATCCGAGAGAAGCGGCGGCCGCAGTGATTTTCATTGAATTAACAAGCTGGGTAGCACTGTTTCAATTATATTATAAGGCTGCATCTGAGAGTTTTTCTTCAAATAGTAGTTTCACAGGGATGCCACAAATAACTTTTTTTCACGATCCGCTGCAAAAGCAAGACAGGCTTTGATATCTGCTAAAGTTAGTTCGGAAAAATCTTCCAAAATTTCTGTTTCCGTCATGCCACCTGCGAGATATTCTAAGATGTCGTAGACGGTGATTCGCATTCCCCGGATACATGGTTTGCCACTGCGTTTTCCCGGTTCAATTGTGATGATGTCGTGGTAGTGCATAAAGCAATATTTAGTAAAACTTTGCCGTTAGATGAATCGACCCTAAAAGATTGACCGTCTCGGCGACTAGCGAATCTTGGATGACCTGCTTGGACAGAGCGATTGCGTTCTCTGTGGTTAACTATAAATCAGGTATTTAACGAACACCATCTCGATCGCTCTTTTTCAACCCTAGAGCCATAATTTATAGCAGATTCGAGATTAATGAAGGATACGTGCGATCGATCTATCGCCACTAGCCTTTCAGGACAGGACCGTGCCCAAAGCGTGTCAACTTAAGCTGTCAGCCCGCCAAGTCTGTTAGTGGGTTCACGAGTCCGACAGGGGTTGAAACCCCTGTCTAATAGCAAAAGTCCTCGCTATGAGGACTAATGAGTTGAAAATTCTTCTCTTCAGTCCTCTTTGAGAGGACTTTCGCTTTGAGACGGGGGTTTCAACCCCCGGCGGACTATCGGTTCTACCTTAAGTTGACACCAATGGACCGTGCCGTTTTCCTACAAACTTGGAATACGCTATATTTGTTACACTACAGGGATAATACCAATTTTTTGTGAGGCTGCTCCCGAATTTGATCCCCCCTAACCCCCCGCGAGTTCGGGGGGGACAAGAGCGCGTTCAAAGTCCCCCTTATTAAGGGGGATTTAGGGGGATCGGAATATGTGCAACGACCCATTAAATTGGTATAAAACTCAACTCCACCTTAACATAAAATTCCCCCAAACAATAACAATTATGCCAATAGATGACGAAGATTTTCAAATCGAAATCAGCGACGATCGCAAACTGCAACTCTTCACAGACAGACACGAATTTACCCGCCGATTTGCCTTTTATTTAAACGAAGACCAGCCCCGCGAACAAATTTTGTATTTTTTCGGCGATGGAGGCAACGGCAAGTCATTGCTCTTAAAACACTTGCAGTATCACTGCTGCAAAAAATTTGCGCCGCAGGTTTGGCAACAATGGGGCGCACTCCCAGAAGCGCAAGCCGCCGAAGTTGCTGATTTCGTCCGCAATGCAGAACCCAAAACCTACACTCCCATCCCCGTAGTCAAACACGATTTCGGATTGATACCGATTAAAGAAGATAAACCGCAAGATAGATTTTACGGCTTGCTGATGCTGCGGCGAAATGTCGCAGCAGTCACAAAGAAATATAAATTTAAATTTCCCAATTATGACTTTGCTTGCTTTTGGTATTTGCTGAACAAAGGCGAGTCAAACGCAACTCTCAGCCAACTTTTCCCAGATGATGTGATGGAATTGTTGACACCTGCAATTGAAACTTTTGCGGAATTTCCGGTGGTGGCGCAAGCTGTGGCGGTGCTGAAAGGGATAGATAAATTGGGCGGGATTAAGCGGGCGATGAAATTAATTCAAAATCGCCTCGGTGTCAGCGATGAAAAGGCGGATGAAATTCGCCGCAAAGATATTGATACTGAATTAATCGACTGTTTGCCGAAATTATTTGCTGGGGATTTGAATGCGGCAATGACTGGTAGAAATAAACCAGAACGCCTCGTGATGCTGTTCGATACTCACGAGAAAATGTGGGATGAAAAACGCAATTCTCAAGGCGCAACTTTTTGGTATCAAGATGAGTGGTTTCGGCGGTTGTTGAGGGCATTGGATTACAAAGCGGGGATTGTAGTTGCTGTGGCGGGGCGAGAGTGTCCGGTGACGCAATTGCGGTGGCCGAATGCGTCGAAGTTTCCGATTCCCGCAGATTATATAGATGCACAATTGGTGTGGCATTTGTCTCCCGCCGATGCTAGGGATTACTTGCACAAAGTGGAGATTGACAAGGCAGATTTGGCTGATGCTGTGATTAAATATGCCAGCGTCAATCCTGATGAGAGTTGGGATAATTTGCAGATACATCCGTTTTATTTGGGTTTGTGCGCGGATGTGGTGCTGGCAGAAAGAAGGCGGGGAATTGAGTTGCTGGCATCGGATTTTGCGCGGATTCCGAAGTTGGAAAATAAGACTGCGGAGTTAACGGATCGGTTGCTTTTGTATGTGGATCGCGAAGTGCGATCGGCGGTGCATTCGCTGAGTGCTTGCCGCGCTTTTGATGAGGATTTGTATGTGAAATTGGGAGTGGGTTGTCACTTCCACGCAAGTAGTGCCAATTTTGAGGTTTTGACGAGTTTTTCCTTTGTGTGGAAATCGGAAAAGCGGGGGGATAATTGGTATCGGATTCACGATTTATTGCGGCGCTTGGATGCCGATCGGGATAATCCGAAAACTCGCAGAGCTCATGAAGTTTTAGAGGGGCATTACCGGGAATTGGGGGATGTGGCTGAGGCAATTTTTCATGCTAATCGCTTGGATTGGCAGCGGGGTGTAGAAGAATGGGAAGAGGTGTTTAATAAAGCTTTGGGAAACAGTCATTATGGGGAATGCAAATCGCTGCTAGGAGTTAGAGAGGAGTTGTGGATTAAAAGTGATTATTCGCTGGGACTGATTTCACGAGCTGAAGGATTTTACTATACTATGTTAGCTCGATATGCAGAAGCAAAACAAGAGTATTTGGAGGCAGTTGCAGCTTACGATCGCGCAGTCATCACAAATCCTGACGATCAAGGCACGCTCAACAACAAAGGGATTGTGCTGCTAAGTCTGGGTCAGTTACAGAGCAATATAGGAGAATTTGAGGCTGCAAAACAGTCTTTATCAGAGGCGATCGCTACCTGTAATTTAACTTTAGTTGTCGCACCGGATGATATCCATGTTCTCAGCAACAAAGGGATGGTGCTGAACTCTCTGGGTAATGTGCAGGCAAGGCTAAGAGAATTTGAGGCAGCAAAACAGTCTTATTCGGAGGCGATTGCCGCCTTGAATTCTGCTTTAGTTATTGTACCGGATAATAACTATGTTCTCAACAGCAAAGGGAATGTGCTACTAAGTCTGGGTCAGTTGCAAGCAAAGCTAAGTGAATTTGAGGCGGCAAAACAGTATTACTTTGATGCGATCGTAGCCTATAGTTCTGCTTTAATTATTGCACCGGATTCTATCGGCGATCTTAACAACAAAGGGCTTGCGCTGTCGGGTTTGGGTGCTTTGCAAGTAAAGCTAAGTGAATTTGAGGCGGCAAAACAGTATTACTTTGATGCGATCTCTACCTACAATTCTGCTTTAGTTATTGCACCGGATGATATCGGTGTTCTCAACAACAAAGGGAATGTGCTACAAAGGCTGGGTGATTTGCAACAACAATTATCCGATCGACAGGAAGCACTCAAAAGTTGGCAAGAAGCGCTCGAAATGTTTGATCGATATTTAGCAATTGCTCCTGACAACGATCGTCTTCGCGATAGTCGCGATTCGCTGCAAGAATCTCTCAATAATTTGGGTGACGATACTGTCAGCAGTTAGCTCGATGCGAAGGAGTAAAGACGCGGCATTCAGGATGAGGATGTGTCGAGTTAACTTACCCCGAAAGTTCACAGGATTTACGCACTCCGACAAAGAAACCGGGTTTTTGGCCGAATCTGCGAATCACAACCAAGAATTATCGAAAAAACCCGGTTTCTGGCCCCCCGTGCGTCAGCCCTCAAAAAGAAATCATCAGTCCTCTTTCAGAGGACTTTCGCTATGAGACAGGGGTTTTTAACCCCTGTCGGACTATGTGGCTTACCCAAAATCTTTCGCATTCAATAGTTTTTGCATTCACCCACAAGCCCGCCGGGGAATCAATTCCCCGTCTCATAGCGAAAGTCGGTTGAAACCGACTGGCAAATCCAATTCAATTATCATCAATGAATTCTCTAAAAAACTCGATTTATTCGATGCAAAGGAGCACCCAAAATTCAAGACACGGCACTGCCGTTTCCCTACAAACGGTAGAATAAATATCATCTGTAGCAACACAACATAGTTGTATCCTTCGCCTGAAAAAATAAAGAACTCATCAGTCCTCTTTCAGAGGACTTTCGCTATGAGACAGGGGTTTTTAACCCCTGTCGGACTATGTGGCTTACCCAAAATCTTTCGCATTCAATAGTTTTTGCATTCACCCACAAGCCCGCCGGGGAATCAATTCCCCGTCTCATAGCGAAAGTCGGTTGAAACCGACTGGCAAATCCAATTCAATTATCATCAATGAATTCTCTAAAAAACTCGATTTATTCGATGCAAAGGAGCACCCAAAATTCAAGACACGGCACTGCCGTTTCCCTACAAACGGTAGAATAAATATCATCTGTAGCAACACAACATAGTTGTATCCTTCGCCTGAAAAAATAAAGAACTCATCAGTCCTCTTTCAGAGGACTTTCGCTATGAGACAGGGGTTTTTAACCCCTGTCGGACTATGTGGCTTACCCAAAATCTTTCGCATTCAATAGTTTTTGCATTCACCCACAAGCCCGCCGGGGAATCAATTCCCCGTCTCATAGCGAAAGTCGGTTGAAACCGACTGGCAAATCCAATTCAATTATTATCAATAAATTCTCTAAAAAATCAGGTTTCTCTGCCCCATACCTAAGCTCTAAACTTAATTAATCCGACTCAAAATCAACTTTATCATAAATATCTGCCAACGTAAACTGAAAAGAAAGCGACTTCAGAGATATCGTGACATTAGCATCATCATACTCAGAAAAAGTCCAACTATTCCCATCTGTTTTAAAATATTGCTCGACGTGCATCTCATACTGGTCAATTAGTAAATATTCCTGAAAACTTGGAATGCTACGATAGGCCGCAAACTTGCCATCTTTGTCATAGCTTCTGGTAGACTTTGACAACACCTCAGCAATCATTAATGGATTAGTTATAGTATCTCTGCGCCCTTCTTCCAATTGCAACTCACCCTGAACTACCATCACATCAGGATAAGTATGTATGCGTTTTCCAGGAATCCACAGCCGTTGGTCTATCAAAAAAACGCGATGGGGCTGATGCTTAAGTGCAACGTTTAACTGAGCGTAGAAATTGCCAACAATTTTATTATGATTTGGATTTCCACCAGTCATCAGGACAATTTCACTATTGATATATTCATGTCTTTCTTCCGAGTTGACCTCAAATTCGAGATATTCTTCGGGCGTGTAAACCTTTTTTTCAGGGTGTGCGATTGTCTGCATTTCAACCTCCAAGGTTGTCATTTTTGGTTGGCTTGTAGGGTGCGTCATATCAATTCCGGTTGCACCGGAATGATATAGAGGAGACGGCAGTGCCGTGTCCCTACCCCAGATTCATTGTAGGGACACGGCACTGCCGTCTCCTAATTGCGGCTACTAACGCACCTGACTAACTGACTGGTTCCCAGGCCAAGAGCCTGGGAACCGATGTCTAGAGGCTCTGCCTCGTCCTTATCTATCAGGAAAATGGAGGCAGAGCCTCTAGATATGCGTTACCAGGCTCTTGGCCTGGTAACGAGTAAATTAATAATTCCCATGCAACCGGAAACGATATAAACCCTAACAAGGATTTAACCTTGCAGCTTACCGTCCAGATTTTCTCGACGATTTACCATCAGCCAGCTTCCGACGAATCAGCACGCTCATCACTTGCTTCGGATTCGCCGCCCGCTGTACGGGACTCCAATCGCCGACTTCCGCAAATCCCAGCCGGTACAAGGTGAGTATGGTTTCCCTGACAGCCTTGGGCGAACCTGTAACCGTTACACACACAATTTCCTGTTCCGATACTGGTGCTGATTCGTCATTTGAGCCTTCCAGAGATGCGCTAACGGATTTGTCATCGTTGGGCACGAATTCTTGAGTCATATTCTGTTCTCCTGGTTTTGAGTTTTCTAGAAAAACCCAAAAACCCAGCCACCCCGCACAGCAACGCAAAGCAAGGTGGCTACAGAGAATGTTAAGATTCTCGGAGCCTCCAGACTGCTTGTCCCAGTTTGGCGGTGAGCTGTCCATTGCTGTTACCAGCAGCTTTGGGCAGCGTAACTAGATTTTTGGGCGACGCGGGCTGCTTCCTCTACAAGCAAAGCAACCTCTCACTTCAAAGCGTAGCCGCATTTGGGGGCCTGTGTCAATCCATTTGGGATTTGGGATTTGGGAAAGGTGCGTCAGCTTTGAGATTGCTTCACTACGTTCGCAATGACCAAAAATTTGGGATACAAGCCCCGTCGTTTTAGGACGGCTTTGTGTTATAATATCCAGATACTCAAAGGATCTCTAGGCTCAAGACACGTTGAAACAGCTACGATGAGAGCAAACTTAGAGACAGCCAAAAGGGCAATGGTTAACTCCAACCCGGAAGCAGAGTAGAAGGTCGCCATAGGGCATTAGGAGACTCTAAACGGACATGGAGATAGAGTAAGACTGCTTCGGTAGCATCGGTCGATGAAGTGTCAAGAATCGCCGCACTTTTAGGGCGGTGAGTATGTCAAAGAAAATCCTAGTACGTGCATCCAGGATTAACTGGTTCCCAGGCTGGAGCCCATTCGTGACAACTTAACGTCAAACCCAATCACAGACTGCTGTTTGAGTATTAAGCTCAGATCCCCCCTAGCCCCCCTTAAGAAGGGGGGGACAAGATTCCGCTCAAAGTCCCCCTTCCCCCCTTGGGGGGGGCTAGGGGGGGGTGGGGATTTAGGGGGATCTAGACTTAGCTAAATGCGAGATTTATCAATGGTTTCAGTCTTAAGTTGTCACCAATGGGCTAGAGCCTGGGAACGAGCAATCGGCTACTTCCTAGGCTTTGCGCTAGAGTTATAATATTAAAATCAATTTAAAAAGTGCGATCGATTTTGTTATCATCATCCCACTATTACTCAAGTTTTGGAAAAAATCACCAGCCGCACGGCAGATCAGATTAAACCATTACTAGATGCGATGCTCAAACAGCTAATTGAACCTCAACAACGTCCATTTTATGAAACAGCTACCCGAACAGAATGGTCGATCGCATTTCAAGAATGGGTTGACAGTCATCGTACCCTAAATCTCCCCACTCTTTCAGATGAAGCTATTAGCAGAGAGAGCATTTATGGAGACAGAGATTAAATGCCGTTTCTCGTAGATACAAACATACTGCTGCGTAGCATCGATACAGCACACCCAATGATATCAATTCCGGTTGCACCGGAATGGTAGAGGAGACGGCAGTGCCCATAGGTGTCAACTTAAGCCTGAAAGCCTTGAGAAATCTGGTTTTTACCTGAGTCTAGATCCCCCTAAATCCCCACCCCCCCCTAGCCCCCCCCAAGGGGGGAAGGGGGACTTTGATCGGACTCCTGTCCCCCCCTTCTTAAGGGGGGTTAGGGGGGATCTGGCCTTAATCGTCAAACAGTAGTCTGTGACAGGGTTTGGCCTTAAGTTGACACCAAGTTTGTTAGTGAGCACGCGAGTCCGACAGGGAATCAATTCCCTGTCTCATAGCTAAAGTCAGTTGAAACTGACTGAAGATTTGCGTCAAACCAATACACATTAACTAACTCTTCAGTCCTCTTTGAGAGGACTTTCGCTATGAGACAGGGGTTTAAACCCCTGTCGGGTTATTGGTTATACCTTAAGTTAACACCAATGGGCAATGCCGTCTCCTCCTTTCGGCTACTAATAATATTGGGAATTTAACAGAAATTATACTCCGAGCGAGAAACCGGGTTTTTCACAGAATTCACCGTGTCTAACCAAGATTTAGTAAAAAACCCGGTTTCTGACCTATGCCTAGTTCAAGTAAGGTGCGTCAGTTCAAGATTGTCGATTTTTAGCGAAAATAATGGCGACTGACGCACCCTACGACTCAACTCGGTGTGAGCAATATGAGCTGTTTTGATAAGATCGATCGCACTTCATCCAATCCCACCTCCACATCCGCCAAAATCTCCCCCACAGTTTTCTGTACCTCTTTCTCCCCCCCTTGGCAAGGGGAAGTTACCTCTTTCTCCCCCCCTTGGCAAGGGGACGTTACCTCTTTCTCCCCCCCTTGGCAAGGGGGGGCTGGGGGGGGTAAACAACCTTGCAGAAACTCAAACTCAGCACTTGACAAATTGACCAATTGGTAATTGCAATCAAACACTTGTTGACTCGGCCAACCGTGCATACAAACACTCAACTCTGGAATTGCCGCCAAAAGAGCTTTATCATCCGACCAATCAATCTTATTAACAGGCTTTTTCCCCAAGAAAAACTCGTAATGAGTGATTTCCGTATCCAACAATTCAATTAATCGATAAAGCTCCCGTTCCGTCAAACCCTGAGCTCTTTCCATCAACTCCGGTGCTTTGCCCAAAAGTCTTTCTAACTGCCAATATCCCGGATTTGAGAAACCGATAAATTCCAATCCCGAAGCGTCAATTAACTCGAACAAAGTCTCGATGTTGTAGTCAATTTCCTGCGGGTGAACGTACATATCGGCAAAACATTCGTCTCGCTGATTTTCTCCGGCCCAACGCTGTTTTTCGTACTTGACAAGGCGGTTGTTTTCTGGTAAAGAAGCAAAGATTTCACGGCCGACTTTGACACCATCGGGATAGTCGCCTTTTTGAGTTCCTTGCAGAAGTGCGATCGCCCTTTGCATCAATTGAATTTCCCAACGGCCCAATTCAGCATACACAAAAATGTGCATCAAGCCACCAGGAGCCAACTTCGCCGCCAAGGATTGAATGCCGCGAATCGGATCGGGCAAATGATGCAACACGCCGACGCAGTTGATCAAATCGAACTCGCCTTCGAGTTGATCCGCATCGTACAAGCTGAGGTGACGAAAATCTGCCGATCGCGCGCCCGTTAGCGAAGCCCTCGAAGAGGATCGCCGACAACGTTCTTGTGCTACCTTCAAAGCACCGGAACTGAGGTCGATCGCCGTCACCGACGCTTCAGGATTCAGGTGAATCAGATAATCCGTACTCGAACCCGTGCCGCAGCCAGCATCCAAAATGCGAATATCGAGTTTTTGCGGCTTTTGGCCGGTGCAAAAATTGTAAGCATCCGGCCAACTCCAGCGCCAGTTGTACCCCGGTGGTGGTTCGTCACTCAAAGGATCGGGCGGAAAAGGGAATGTATCGTAAAGGCGACGCACGGCTGCACTGATATCAGGCGAAGTTTCCATAGATTTGGGAATTATCTTGAATTTTGAGTGGGGTCGGGTGAATCCCAGGATATAACATAACGGCTAGAAGCCTTAACACACGAGAGAATGAAACAGCCCGACTGAACAGAAGCAACCTAGCTTCTTCCTTCTTCCTTCTTCCTTCCTCTGCCTTGTAATAAAACTTATCATTTTTTCTCATATAGGCCCTATTAAATCTATACAATAAGTTTCGACAGGCTTTTTAACAAATTAGGGTTAATGAACCCCAAAACATTTTAATCTGAGAAAGTAAGTAGGCCCGAACCTTAAGCTAGGGAAAGGCAAAATTAGTCTGAGCAAACGCTGTAACGATTTAGATAGGGAGCGAAGGAGTCTAATGACTGTAAAAGCAAGTGGCGGAAGTTCAGTTGCGCGTCCGCAACTATATCAAACTGTACCGGTCGCAACAATTTCGCAAGCAGAACAGCAAGACCGCTTTTTACAGCGGGGTGAACTCAGCGAATTGGCGAGTTATTTCAGTTCCGGGGCGCTGCGGATCGATATTTCCGCAACTCTGACCAAAAACTCGGAATTGATCGTATCCCGTGCAGCCAACCGGATTTTTACCGGGGGTTCCCCGCTGGCTTTCTTGGAAAGACCAGCAGAACCTGTGATGGCTATGGCTGGGGCGACTCGTGGCGGTACTGCAACGGTCTCTGAAGGCATGAAACTGGGAACTGTTACCTACGTTGAAGGTCGCGCTGGTGGCAGCAATGGCGGTGGCGGTGGATTCTTGGGACTGGGAAATCTGTTTTCTGGTAACGGTGGCTACAGCGGCCCAATTCCCCCAGGATTTCAGCCGATCAATGTCTCGCGCTACGGCCCTGGGAACATGACTAAATCCCTGCGGGATTTGAGCTGGTTTCTGCGTTATATCACCTACGCGATCGTCGCAGGCGACCCGAATATCATTTCGGTGAACGTCCGCGGATTGCGGGAAATTATCGAAAATGCTTGCTCGTCGGCGGCGACAATTGTGGCAATGCAGGAAATGAAGTCAGCTTCTTTAAGCTATTTCAAAAAGGATAGCGAAGCTGCTGCGATCGTCGGACAATATTTTGACGTCGCTATTACCGAATTCAAAGCCCCCACGCCTTCACCGAAGGTGCGTCAGCGCGAAACCAACGACCAGCAAGGGCTGCAATTGCCTCAAATCTACTTCAACGCAGCGGAAAATCGGGCGAAATTCGTCATGAAGACCGGTCTGTCGTCGGGTGAAAAGATTGAGGTCATCAAGGCGGCTTATCGCCAAGTTTTTGAGCGGGATATCAGCCGCGCCTACAGCCAAAGCATTTCTGACTTGGAATCCAAGGTCAAAAATGGCGAAATCTCGATGAAAGAGTTTATTCGCCGCCTTGGCAAATCTCCTCTGTACCGTCAGCAATTTTTCGAGCCATTTGTCAACAGCCGTGCTGTGGAATTGGCCGCACGTCACTTCCTTGGTCGCGGTTTGAGTTCGCGGGAGGAGTTTAGCAAGTATTTTGCGATCGTCAGTAAAGGCGGTTTGGCAGCCCTGGTAGATGCCATGGTCTATTCTCAGGAATATGCCGACTACTTCGGTGAAGAAACGGTGCCTTACCTGCGTGGTTTGGGCCAAGAAGCTCAGGAATGTCGCAACTGGGGCCCACAAATTGATTTGTTCAATTTCAGCGCTCCATTCCGCAAGGTGCCTCAGTTCATCACTTTGTTTGCTGGCTACACTCAGCCTCTGCCAGACCAGCACGTTTATGGTATTGGTAATGATCCGCTGGAAATTCAGTTTGGGGCGATTTTCCCGAAGGAAACTCGTAATCCTAAGAACCGTCCAGCTCCTTTTGGTAAAGACACTCGCCGGATCTTGATTCGTCAAGGTGCGGGGATTGATAATCAATTGAGCAATCCGGCGGCTCGTGGTAATGCTCCTGGTTCTCTGGGACCGAAGGTCTTTAAGTTAGCTCAGTTACCCAGCAGCTATGTGGCTTCCAAGAAAACCGCTCGCGGTGTTTCTAGCAGCTACAGCAATGCTTCCAGTGTCAAATTTACGGAAAGTTCGACTCAAGCGGTGATTCGGGCTGCTTATCTGCAAGTGTTTGGTCGCGATGTGTTCGATGGCCAGCGCCAAAAGGTGGCGGAAATTAAGCTGGAAAACGGCGATATTCCGATGCGTGAGTTTATTCGGATGTTGGCAAAATCCGATGTGTTCCGCAATATGTACTGGAGCAAGTTTTACGTTTGTAAGGCGATCGAGTATATTCACCGCCGACTCCTGGGCCGCCCTACCTATGGCCGTCAGGAAATGAATGCTTACTTTGACATTTGCGCTAAGAAGGGTTTCTACGCACTTGTTGATGAAATGATGGACAGTCTGGAGTACAACGAAGCTTTTGGGGAAGATACAGTCCCTTATGAGCGCTATCTGACTCCGGCTGGTTTGTCAATGCGGACGATGCGATCGGGTTCCTTTGGTGAGAAGAAGGCCAATGTTGAGCCGACTCCTGAAACTCCTCGGTTTATCGAACTGGGCACTGCGAGTGATGCTGGAGATCTTCAGTTGCAAAGTCGGATTGCTCAAGGTGTCAGCAAGCGCCGCGAACAAACTAAGGTGTTCAAGCTGACGACTACTTCGGACAAGGTAGCTTTGAAAACTTTAATTCAAGCTGCTTACCGTCAAGTTTTTGAACGCGATTTGAATCCTTACGTTGTGAAGAATGAATTCACGGCGCTGGAAAGCAAACTTGGCAACAATGAAATCAACCTCAAAGAGTTCATTGAATGTTTAGGTTGCTCGCCACTTTACGTGAAACAGTTCTATGCACCTTATCCAAATACTAAGGTGATTGAGTTGGGTACTAAGCACTTCTTGGGCCGTGCTCCTCTGAATCAAGCGGAGATTCGGACTTATAACCAAATCTTGGCAAGTAAAGGGATTAAGGGCTTTATCAACGCGATGTTACTCACCGTTGAATATGCTGAGGCTTTTGGTGAGGATACTGTTCCTTACCGTCGCTTCCCGACTCTACCGGCTGCTAATTTCCCCAATACTGAAAGACTGTACAATCAGTTGACTAAGCAGAATGGTGAGATTGTGGTTCCGAGTTTTGAGCCAGCGGCTGCTACCGACAGAAGCTAGATTGATTTGAGATGTGAGATGTTAAATTAGCTTGAATTTAACATCTCACATTAGGGGATGGGCTGGTGTATTTACCAGCCATTTTTGATTGCTTATATCGTTTCTGGTTGTATCGGAATTATTAAACCACAGAGAACACAGAGGACACAGAGAAAGAGAAGAGAGAAATCATAATTCCGATGTCAACGGATTTGGTATGATTCCCCTAGCTGAAAGAAACAAGACTAATCTCCAAATCCCCTAGCCTTCAAGTGTTTTTCCCAACTAAAATTGGAACTCAGAAAAAATCTTTTAGTATGTAAGTATCCTAACCGATACAGTTTAGCTTTGCGATCGCCATCCAGGTTAAAGTGAGTCGCCGTCACCTCAGCTTCAGTCACGTCAATATTAATTACCCTACCTTTATCCATCTCCCGCTGGTGATACCTGTCTCTGGCTTTCATCATGGTGGTGAACATCGCCGACAACATCGACACGGGACTGTTAATATTAACTTGATTTTCAATACCAGTATCAATTAATCGAAACCCAAAGGTAAACCAGCGTGGGGGTACGGGATTTGCACCGGATTGTTTGTCATAAATCCACAGCGGGAAATTACTCAAAATTCCTCCGTCTACAATGATGTCATCCCCCAGCTTTCCTGGTTCAAAAAATAGCGGAATGCTCATGGACAAGCGCACGGCTTCAGCTACGCTAAAATCTTCAGCACTTTTGAGTCGCAACTGTTCGTACAAAGCATCAGCATCCGCCGAGTCTCTCCGCTGTAAATCGTCGGGAATGACCAACATTTCACCGCGACTCAGGTTGGATATTACTACTTTTAATTCTCGGTCTTTTACCTGTTGTTTGACATCAGCAAAAGTTCGTAAATCACCTTTGGCTAGGGTGGATTCCAGCCACTGTCGGAAAGGTAAGGAGGAGTATTCTCCCATCTGGCGACTAATTGTTAGGAAAAGTAAGGTCCATACTGGAGATTGCAAGTCGTCTGCTGGGTCGCCATTTAAAATTAGAGGGCTGTTTTTTTTGCTGAGAAATATGCTATAATCAAGCTGTCCTAGTAATTCTTCTAAGTCATCGATTGACAAGTCTGTAGCCAAAACTGCTGCGGTAATTGCACCGGCAGATGTGCCGGCTAATTTGCGCCAACGGATGCCCAAATCGTTGCAGCATCTGAGGGCTCCTAAAAAGGCAATTCCTCGCACGCCACCACCTTCAAAAATGCCGTCGGCATAGATTTGACCCTTGTCGTCGGGAGGTGGAAATTTGCTGAGAATTTTTTGTTTTTCGGCGGGGGAAATCCTGACACCTGGTTCTTGAAGAATTTGCTGGGGATACCACTTGTTCATGGGAAATACCTCGGATTGATTTTAAATGTGTGTTTTGAGATTGACATTTATTATTGATTTTTGTCGGCTTTCATGGCTTCTTTGATTTGTTCTTGAATTTGCGATCGCACTTGTTCGTAAGCTACGGAGGCGCACCAAGGGCGCAGAGACAAAATAGTGGAATCGGGAGTAATCTCAGCCACCAAACAAGTAGGGGGCGGATTGTCCAAAACTAGGGGATGAGATTGGACAATTTCTAATAACTCGGTTACAGTTGGACGGATGGGGCGATCGCCAATATCAATCTTCAAGTCCACCCGCCTAGTCCCCATTGCCGTGGTATTTTTCAGGGTACCATCAAATAACTTATTGTTGGGTACAATTATTTTGACATGATCGTCTGTCACTAAGGTGGTGGAAAAAATGCCGATCGCATCTACAACTCCTTTAACATCCCCACCTTCGATGGCGTCTCCCACTTCAAAAGGACGTAAACTAATCAACATCACCCCAGCAGCAAAGTGTGATAAAGTATTTTGCCAAGCCAAACCAATCGCCAAACCAGCAGCACCCACCACAGCAACCACACTGGTAGTTTGAATTCCCAACTGACTCAAAGTGGCGATGACTCCGACTACTAAAATCGTAATTTCAGCAGCTTGGACTAAAAATTTGCGTAACGTGGCTTCAGTGCGACTCAGGGCTCGGCGAGTCACGCGCCCCGCAATCCCGATCGCAAACCGCGTCATTAACAAAATGCCGATGGCCCACAGCAGCTTAGGGACAATATCAAACCCCAATTCTATGAATTTTTTGGAAAGTTCTTGGGCGACTTGCAGGGCTTGAATTCTTTCTGTATCTAGTTGGGAATAGAAGGTTTGGGCTATTACTTGAAATTTGGCGATCGCTATCATATTAATTTGTTATTGGTTGTTGGTTATTGGTTATATTGTTGACGGTTGCATCGGAATGATTTAACCACAGAGAACACAGAGAACACAGAGAGAGCGGAGAGAAATGAATAATTCCAATGAAGACAGGAATTGATATTATATCGTTTCCGGCTGCATCGTCAGGTGATTTAACCGCAGAGAACACAGAGGACACAGAGGGAGAGAATAGAGATCTGAATCATTCAGATGCTACCGGATTTGATATTATTTGTTGTTTTGTAGTTTATTCTAATAACCAATAACCAACAACAAATAATTATGATACTGCTACGCGCGGCAATCTGTGTTTAAAACCGCATAGAATTTCCCAGGAAATGGTTCCTAAAATCCCAGCCCAATCATCAGCGCTAATTTCATTTCCTCCATCTTTACCCAACAAAGTCACCACTTCACCGACTTCTAGATCGGGAAGAGAACTCACATCCAGCATTAATTGATCCATAGTCACTGCCCCCACTTGTGGCACAAAACTACCCCGGATTAACACCTTCATTTTATTAGAAAGATTGCGGGGAATGCCATCAGCATAACCGATGCCAACTACCGCAATTTGCGTCTGTTGCTGAGCGACAAATTGATGGCCGTAACTGACACCAGTTCCGGCTGCTATTGTTTTCACCTGTGTCACCCTAGCTTTTACCTGCATGACGGGTTTTAAATTAGCCACATTTTGTAAATGAGGTGCTGGATAAAGCCCGTAATTAGCTAAGCCAACTCGGACTAAATCGTAATGCAAGTTTGGGTTAGCCAGGGTAGCAGCCGAGTTTGCTAAGTGCAGGCGATCGGGATTAATTCCTGCTATCTTAAGTTGGGCGATCGCCCGTTCAAAATTCTCCTGCTGTTGTAGCATAATAGTTGGGTCTGGACTATCTGCTGTCGCCAAGTGAGAGTAAACACTAGCCAATTTTAAATGAGGTAAACTCTGGATTAACTGCAAAAATTCTGTGGATTCTTGCCAAGGTGTACCCAAGCGAGACATTCCCGTATCTAACTTAGCATGAACCGGCAAAGATTGATTGAGAGTAGCGAGAACTTCCGAAAATATGAGAGCTTGTTTGACAGTACAAATAGTCGGCTGCAAGTGCCAATGGGCGATCGCTTTTACTTGTTCTGTAGTATAAGTTGCCCCCAGCACCAAAATCGGCGCTGTAATCCCCGCTTCTCGCAATTCAATTCCCTCTGGAATTGTCGCCACTCCCAGCCAACTAGCACCGGCTTGCAAAACTGTTTGACTAACAGCGATCGCACCGTGTCCATAAGCATCAGCTTTCACCACAGCCATCAGTTGCGATCGGGGAGATAAAATATTTTTAAGCTGTTTTACATTGTGAGTTAAAGCTGCTAAATCAATTTCTACCCAAGCCCGCTGGCAAAGTCCACCATAACCATCCGAAAGTAAATTCGGCGGACATTCTTTAGGCAGTGCTTCTGGCGATGTTTGTTCCCTATTCAACATGATTAATCACTCCAACTTCCTCACACTATTAAAAAGATTTCTCAATTCCGCAGGCGATACCTCTGCCATAAATATTGCAGAACAGACCCCCTTCGACTACGTGGCGGTTAAGAACTCCGCTTCGCCCAAGGCTAGTCGAAGGGTCGAAGGGACTAGCATCCCTAGCCTGTTCTTAACCGAGTTTTCGGAAGATGCCTATTATAAACTTTTCCAGTTTATCATTTCGATCGATGTTAATTGGTGTATCATATCACCAAAACCACTGAGTAAAAACTATGGACGGACTAGCCTACCTGCACTTAGCAGAAACCTGGGAAACCCCTCCCAGCAAAACTCCAGGAAAAAACTCAACAACGCACCTGAATTTAGCCTCTACTCCTTTACTATGCTTGCTCCTGGCTTTAAGCATTATTAACTACTTAGTAAATCCCGCACTAGCCATCAAAAAAGGAGATTCAGGGCCGGAAGTTACCGAACTCCAGAAAACTCTCCAAGACACCGGATATTTTCGTAGCCCACCCACAGGATTTTACGGTTCTGTAACTCAAGCTGCCGTGAAAAAGTTCCAAGCAGAAAACAATCTGAAAATTGATGGAATTGTCGGCCCAAAAACCTTGGCTGCACTGAAAGTTAAGCCCGAAGGTACAGTCCCAGAATCTGCGGCGCAAAAAACACCAAATCCCGATCGCCCACAACCAGATTCTATAGCCACAGAAAATCAAGACGAATTACGATCGCCTACCAAACAGCAGTCCGAAAAAAAGACCACCCAACCACAAGCTTTCCCCTCACCTACAGCCCCGGAAAATCCAAATAAATTAGAAGATTCTAACTCCAATAATTCACCCAAAAGACCGATATTTTCTAATCCATTTTTACCCCCATTTATGGTGGAAACTCCCCCACCGCAAGTAGCACCCAAAAAGCTGATTCGTCCCCGTCCCAAAAGCCAGGGGAAAATGACCTTGAAAAAAACGATTTACGGTAGCATATCCCCCAAATCAATTGTTTATTCAGGTGCTGGGCTGTTTTTTGCTCAAAACATGATGTACAGCCACACAATCACAGTCTACGATCGCAACTTTAAATTAGTCAAGACCATTCCCGATCGCGTAAACTTATCAAAGTTTGGTTTTTCCAAATTCAAGGGTAATTATCAAGGCGCTCCGGTGGAAGCTGCTTTTTCAAATGATGGCAAATATGCCTATATATCAAACTATCAAATGTATGGTGCTGGCTTTGACAATCCCGGTAGTGACAGATGTTCTCCCGCCGCCAAACATGACGAAAGTTTCATGTACCGCATCAATACCCAAACTCTCAAAATAGAAAAAGTAATTTCTGTAGGTGCTGTACCGAAATTCAATGCTGTTTCCCCCGATAATCGGCTGGTGCTGGCGAGTAATTGGTGTAGTTGGGATTTAAGCGTAGTTGACACTCAGAAAAACAGCGAAATTGAGCGGGTAAAATTGGGAGCCTATCCTCGCGGTATTGTGGTCACTCCTGACTCAAAAACCGCCTATGTTGCTGTCATGGGTTCCGCCGATATTGCCAAGGTTAATCTCAGAGATTTTTCGGTAAATTGGTTAAGAAATGTTGGTAGTTCACCCCGTCATTTGGTAATAGACCCCAACGGCAAGTATCTTTATGCTACTTTGAATGGTGAAGGAAATGTCGCAAAAATTAGCCTGGATTCTGGTGAAGTTGTGGACAAAGTTTCGAGTGGTAGTCAGCCTCGGAGCATGACAATTTCTGATGATGGAAAACTGATTTACGTAGTTAACTATTCTTCCAATACTGTCAGCAAGATTAGCACCGGAGACATGAAAGTTTTGCAAACAGTGAATGTGAATTCAAGTCCCATCGGCATTACCTACGATCCGCAAACTAATCAGGTTTGGGTAGCTTGTTATTCTGGTAGTATCATGGTTTTTCAAGATTGATCTCAAATCCTCTCTTCATTCTAGGTAATATAGCAGTCCTTGCAGGAGTCGTAAAGTTTTTTACCCCACCCCAACCCTCCCCTTACTAAGAGGAGGGAGCAAGAAATTCAAAAATGATTTAGGATTGGTATAAAAAACAAACAGATGGATTTGATGGTGGGGTAGGCTAGAAGCCTAGGGAGCATCCTGATTTTGCATAGGCGAAGCATGACCGCAGACAATTTATTCGTGATAACCAGAGATTTACAGCCGTCAGGCGAAAGCCCCTACGAATATATTTGCAAAACACAGATGCACCCGAAGCCTACCCCACCATAAAATTTACTTCAACACCTTGGAACGCCGCACAACATACTGAGAAGATTTAGCTGGTACTTTCCCTTTTTTTGCCATAGCTTGGTAAAGCATGACCGCTACTTCTGCGCGAGTTGCTGTTGTATTTGGCCTCAAAAGTTGGCGCTTCGGATAGTTGACAATAAGGCCAGCTTCCGTAGCTGCTGCTACTTGGTCAACTGCCCATTTAGGTATTTTTTCTTTGTCGGTATAAAGCTGTAAAGTTTTGGTCGTTGTCTTTGATGGTTTCAGATTCAATCCGCTAGCCAGAGATGCGATTACTTCCACACGGGGAACTGGTTTGTCAGGACGAAACTCCTGGTTTGGGTATCCTTTTAAGTATCCTGTCTTGACGCTGTAGTCGATGAAAGGAGCAGCAGGATTGCCGGATTCGATATCTTTAAAATCAACTGCTTTGCGACGCGGTTCTTGATCGGACATTTGCTTAATTAATCGCGCTAGTTCCGCTCGCGTTATTGGTTCGTCGGGACGAAATTTGTTGTCTGTGACATCTGAAAAAATTTGCCGATCGACTAATGCTAAAATAAATGGACGGGCCCAATGCTTATCTGGAACATCGGACAATTTGACCGGACCGATTTTTCCTTTAGCTGGTTTAGGTTTGGTAATTATCGGAGCCGGAGTCGAGGGCACAATTGCCTGTTCGGGAACAACGCTAGCTGGAGGGACAATCACAGGAATTGGCACAATAACTTGCGGTAATGGTGCAACACCAGTTCCCGGAGAGGGGGAGGGAATGACTTGGACTGGGGGGGATGGCAGATCCGAACTAGACGGCGGGGGCGTTAAGATTGTGGGGCGATCGGACACAGCAGCAGGTTGAGAGAATACCGCTGGAAATTGCCAATTGGTAATACCGAATTGACTGGGTTTTTTCCCTATTACCCAAAATAAAATTCCACCCACAGTGCCGAAGGCGACTAGGATCGCAATTAATTCATCCAATCCGAGAGGTCTTTTTTCCCTTGATGGAGGTTGTGAAGAAGACATAATTATCACCTACATATCTATAGATATGCTAAGCTACTATCCCAATCTAAAATCTAAAATCTAAAGTCTATCTAAAATCTCAAATAAAACTATGGCTACCTGGCTTTGCGTAAAACAGTGCGGTGCTTGTTGTTACCTCGACCCCACAGAGCGCCCTGACTTAGACGAGTATTTATCAGAGGAAGAATTGGGACTCTACTTGAGCCTCGTAGGTGATGACGGTTGGTGTGTCAACTTTGACAAAGAAACGCGAGAGTGCGGAATTTATGCCGATCGCCCGCGCTTTTGTCGTGTAGACTCAGAGGTGTTTGAGGATATGTACGGTATTGAGCCTGCTGAGTTGAACGATTTTGCGATCGACTGCTGCTTAGAGCATATTGAAGACCTTTATGGCGATCGATCTTTAGAGATGATCCGCTTCCAGCAACAAGTCGGAAGTATCGCCCATCCTCAAAACTGATAGTGTAATCAAACAAGCAATAATCTATTTCGCCACCTTCAGGTAGATCTGTAACCAAAAGCATTCAATGGATAGCTGCGCCCTAGTCTGGTTACAATGAAAAAATCAAGGAAATATCGCCTAGTTGAGTTGAAAAATGAGCAATCGAGACGGTTTTACAGGCGGATTTATTGCAGGTGCCACAGTTGGTGGCTTGGTGGGTGCTGTTTTGGGGGCGGTGCTATCGAGACGCGCTGCTGAGGCATTCCTGGCGGACTCCTCAGAGTCAAAGTCCATCAAGGGAAGCAAGGGCAAAAGCAGCCAAATGGAAGCCCAACGCATGGAAGTAGCAAGGCTGAGTTTAGAAGATAAAATTTCCCAACTCAATCAGGCAATCGATGATGTGCGACTGGAAATCCGTGACGTGAATGGCAACAACGTACAGCACACCAGCCAAAGTTCTTTAGCTGAAGATTCCTGAATCAATTTCAGGTTGCTTAGCCTAACCGAAAGCAATTGGCTACCAGCCCCCGGATTGATCCGTGGGGTGAATTCTGCAATCCTCAATCTAGAATCCAACAGCGAAAATCGCTTCAATGCGCCAATTATGCTAAACTAAAAATCAAAGCTTTTCTAAACTTTACTCAACATCAAGCAAAATTTATGAGTTATTCAATAGGGCTTTTGGCAACCACCCTGTCATCATTTCTGCAAATCTATTTCGTTCTCATGATTATTCGGGTGCTGTTAAGCTGGTTTCCCAACATCAATTGGTATGACCCTCCTTTTTCGATTTTGAGTCAATTAACAGACCCTTACCTTAATTTATTTCGCTCAATAATCCCCCCCCTAGGAGGTATTGACTTTTCTCCCCTCATTGCCTTTTTTGTCCTTCAGTTCGGCTCGGAATTCTTGATCGGTCTTTTAAGCAACTTGCAAACAGCACTCTAGCTAATTAAGTCCCTATCAAAAATCACAGAATAATTATAAACCCGACTTTTTTCAGAAGTCGGGTTTATATTTTTAGCGACGCACCACACCAGTAAAACCAGTAGCTTTAAACTGCTTGAGCTTCAAAGGAGTTGGTTGATTAGCCGCCACGGAGATTCTAAGCTGAAAATCGCTGACTCCGGGAGGAACTTCTTCGATGGACCCCAAACGAGTCCGATTCTGCATCACCGGGTTGTCATCGGCATCATAAATTCGACCGAAAATATCAGCATTAACAACAGGTTTACCGCTGGTATTTTCAGCTTTACCAGTAATTAAAAAACAGTTAGCTTCCATGGAACTGCCACTAGAGACGGTTCCTTCTGCCATTTCTGCCGGACATTCGCGATAGGAAAGATCCGATAGTTTAATTTGTGTCAGCGCCCAAGCTGGTGGAGTGAATGCTAAACTAAAAATTCCGATCAGGCAAGTAGCGAAAAACAGGCTGATAGCTCTAAATTTCATAGGTGGCAACGCCAGGATATTTTAAATCTCAGCTTAGCGCGAATTCCGTAGCAAATTGCTAGTTAATCTAAGCCCAAATGCTTTCGCAAGGCGAGGCGCATGACTTCTACGGGGACTGATTCTGTCTCCAGCCAAATTTTTAAGGCGGCGGCTCCTTGTTGAACTAACATGGGGAGTCCATCAATGACTTGGGCTCCGCGAAGTTGGGCATCTTTGAGAAATTGAGTAGGGCTGGGGTTGTAAATTAAATCATAGGCGATCGCACCTGGGGAAATTTGGTCGATCGCAGCTAACGGAATCGGCGACTTTTCTCCCTGGGGATACATCCCCACCGGAGTCGTGTTGACTAGCAAATCTGCCTGAGAAATTAACCTTGACAAATTATCCCAAGTATGAACCTGCAAAGATTTGACAGGTATGGGAGAATCAACCCAACTCTGCTGAAATTCTGCCAAATTTTGCTGATGGCGGCCCACAACATGAATCTCGGCACAGCCCAATTGAGCACACCCGGCCACCACCGCTCTCGCCGCGCCCCCATTTCCCAAAATTACGGCTACTTTCTGACTCCAATCGGACTCCCCCCTAGCCCCCCCTTGGTCAGGGGAGTGAGAGGATTCGGCAGTCATATTGCCACTTTCTAAGGCAGATTTCACCTCTGTAGCCCCCCCTTGGTCAGGGGAGGGAGAGGATTCGGCAGTCATATTGCCACTTTCTAAGGCAGATTTCACCTCTGTAGCCCCCCCTTGGTCAGGGGGGGTTGGGGGGGGTTGCAGCGGGGCGAGAAAGCCTTCCACATCTGTATTTGTACCGCACCAACCTTTGTCAGTTCGGTATACGGTATTGACAGCACCGATCGCACGAGCAATGGGAGAAACCTCGGACAACAGGGGTAAGATTGCTTGTTTGTGGGGAATGGTGATGCTAAATCCCCGCAACCCGATCGCCTCAAAGCCTAAAAGAGCAGCTTTTAGATCCTCTGGTTTTACCGGAAATGCTAGGTAAACAAAATCGACTCCCAAATGGGAAATCGCAGCATTGTGCATCACCGGTGACAGAGAATGGGCGATCGGATCACCAATCACTCCCAACAATTTAGTAGTACCTTTAATCATTTTTTGAATTGACGGTTGACTGTGAGCTATTAGCTGTCAACCATCAACTGTCAAGCATCAACCGTCAACTGTCAACTCTTTGGCGTCAGCCAAAATTGGGTTGACATCAAACCAATAATCGTCACCATAACGGTACTCAAATACCCACAGGCTGCGCAACAAAATTTGATATTTAGTTTCTCCGCTGACTGTTTTGGCTGAGGATACTTGCTTCAACAGTTCCCACTCATCAGGCTCGATCGCCAAAGTGAGTTGATGACGCCGCTGAACAATTACCTTTTCCAAGGTTTCCCTAGAAAGCGGTGGATCTTCTCTCTGGAGACAACCATAAAGTAGTTGCAGCAAATTACGGACGTGTCCGCCACTAACTCGACAGAGGCGATCGAGGGTTTCGGGAGAATCAAAAATCTTACCAATCAAAGCATAGCGTTCGTTTTCCTGCACCATGGGGAAAGCGCGAGCCAACACCATCTGGCGCAACAACTCTACACCCTCTGTACACTCAGAACCATCGCGACTATGTACCGGGACCATTGGTAACACCTTGGGATCGACCCCAAACCGATTGGTCAACTGACCCAAATCGTTAGAAAATATCAACACCAAAGGAATGGTATAAACTACGTGACAATTGAGTCTGGCCAACTGTTCGCCGCGATCGACAAACAGATATTCCGGCTGAAGTCGTCCTGTGGGCTTAGCGCACAAATGTATGCGATCGAGATTATCAATAATCACCACCAGCCCTCGTTTTCCCCGACTTTTGAGAGCTTGAGTAGCTGGTTCTAGCAACTCCTTATTCAGAGCCTCCAAAATCACATTAGTTCGAGGTTCCAAATATTGCCTCAACTCCGATCGCAAATTCGGAGAATCCTTAGCTTTGGCAGTAATTTTACCAATACCAAAAGCCAAAGAAAATTCTCCCTCCGTACTCGCACTTATTTCCCCCACACCCGGAAAATTTGCGTCAGCTTTCAGATCGATTTGAGTTTGAAAAACATCTGCCACCCCCTTCAGCAAAGCCTTAAAACCTGTCGGTTGCAGCTTAATTTTTAGTTTCTCAATACTTTCGCTCACCTGACGAGCCACACTCAATAAAATGTCAGTTATATCCACATCTGCCATATCCAAGTCCTTGCTAGACTCAAAGTAGACTACGTGAAACCCCTGATGTTCCAATTCAGATTGGAGCCGTAACAATTCTGTAGATTTACCGCAGCCAATGTGCCCAGTGAATAATTGGCAAGTGGGTTCGTCAGGGGAGAGACGGCTGATAGTCCGCTCCAATTGTTCTACGATTGTGCCACCCCTAACCGAAGAGAATTCGATGTAATATTTTTTGTCTTCTGAATTTGCTACTGCGAGGGTGTAGCTGGGATTGCAAACCTTATAAAATCTCTGTAAATCTAGTTCCATACCCTGTCCACTCAAATTTATATTATACCCTAATACCTTATTCATTTCGCTATCTTAATTATCAGCCCAAATTGCGAATTTATTCTCATGTTTTTAGATGGGCGATTTTAATATTTCTCCCCCAAATTAATCCGTGCAGTAGAAAAAAACTGCTTTCGACCACATAAAAATCACTGACGAAGATTTGGCGATAATGTTCTCGAAGGGCATGGCTTATTTTAGTACAGTTAGTGAATCAAAAAAGCAGGTACTAAGTAAACCCACTTTAAAAAAATAGAAGATCCAGAAACCAGACTGAGTAAAAAAGTCTGGTTTCTCACACCAAAGGATTTTACGTTTAATAGACATCTGCCAAAAAGCCTGTCAAGGGGAGGCAAGATTCCTACCTACCATCATTTTAGGAGATTTCTAATATCGCATCTGGCTGGCTTATGGGAAATCTGAAAGACAGTTGCCCAAAATCCAACGGATGTTAGAACTTTACAAATTTCAATAGACTTCTCTGAAACAGTCAAGAACAGGAATCCTGCCTGTGCCACAGGAATTATGGGAGAGCAATAAATGCTGAAATCTAGACAGGGTAAGCGATTTAGGAATTTTTGAATTAGGGGTTGCCACAGCCATAATCTGTGTGCTATCATTAGTTACTGTCATCGAGGAGAGGTGGCTGAGTGGTCGAAAGCGGCAGATTGCTAATCTGTTAAGGGTGTTAACATCCTTCGAGGGTTCAAATCCCTCCCTCTCCGTTTAGTATCTAATAGCTTCAAGCTCTAGGAACCAGATTGAGTAACTGGGGATGTGCTTTCCCCCTAAATAACGGGATATGCAGAGGTGGTGCGTAGGGAGCATCCCTATTTTGTATTGGCTATAGCATTCCCGCAGAAAATTTATTAGCTCACGCCAGAGATTTACAGCGGTCATGCTTCGCCCCTACGAATATATTGGCAAAATTGAGATGCACCCAGTGGGTAATATCGTTTCCGGCTGCATCGGAATGATTTAACCGGACCTAGAACGCAGAGAACACAGAGGGAGATAAGAGAGATGAATAATTCCGATGTTACCGGATTTGATATAAGTCCTGAATTAATTAAAAAACATATTTTTCCGCTACACGCCATAAGGGGGAAAAACGCTTCAAATCAATGTAGCCATCATAGCGCACAAAGGGTTCTGGGGATAAAATTTCCACAGGGAGCGATCGCCCAATTGTGATACAAATATCCTGAAATCGAGGACTGGGACTTTCAGTAGTCACTATTTGATTAGCACTCAATTCTTGAGCAAAAGCCATAACTTCTGTCGCCACATCGCCGCGACGAATAATTACTGGCAATTCCAGCAAACATTCGTAAATAAACAAGATGCGCTTGAGACTTAACTGCCATTCATCGATTAGCGCATCATCCCAAACCCAAATCGCCGGCGCATTTGGGTAGGATTTTAAAACGGGACCTTCGGGGTTTAGACAGTCTCCATGTAGCCAAATAATCGGATTGTTCATAAATGTGTAATCGGGAATCGTGAATCGGAAATTGGTGACGATCACCAACCAATAACAAATAACAAATAACAAATAACAAATAACTAATTAGCGACGTTTTTGAGGACGATTCCAACTTTTAGAACCGCCACTGCGATCGACCTTTTCTGCCGCAGGAAATAACTTGCCTTCCAAATATTCGTAACTCCCCTCAAAATCACATTGTCCGTACAGAGGACAATCGCCACAATACACCCCCTTAGTGTAACGTTCCAAATTCTCCCGATTAAAAAAATAAGCCTTGTGACTAAAAGTGCTAGCTACCCACTGCCAAGAAAGATTATTGCTCGCCGGATCTCCATCTAGCAAATGTGCCAAAAACCAGCGAGCTCCAGCTTGCCAGCGCACTTTGCGCCAGTGCAGGAGATAAGCGGCCATCCACATCCGCTGGTGATTGTGTAAATAACCAGTTTCCCGCAACTGCTGGCTGAAACTATCGATACAAACCAAACCAGTCGTCCCCTCAACGATATCTTCGGGCATGGTTTCGCTGTAAGATGAAGCGGTATAGCCAGTTTTATAGGGTTCCCGGTCTTGCCAAATCCCCTCTCCCAATTCTGCATAAAGTCGCTGCCAATAATCTCGCCAACCCAACTCGTTGACAAGTTTCACTGCATCTTCTTGATGTCGCACCTTTGCTAGCACCATATCCCGGACTTCTGCAAGGCTCAAAACGCCGTAACGTAAATAGGGCGACAAGCGAGTTACCGCGCCGTTGAGAAAGTTGCGGGTTGAGCTGTACTTGCCGGGATCGACTTGTTGTAGTGCTGTTTCGGCGGCCTTACGCCCGCCTAGGGTGGGGGATAGGTGACTGTCCCTGGCGGCAGATTCTGGGAACTGTTGGCGCAGGTAGGTAATTAATTCTTCGCGGCTGGCAAACTCCCGCTTCATGTCCTGAGTCATTTTTCTTAATCCCCTGTTATTCTTCCTGAATGTTAAAGCTATACACTCAAGGTTAAATATCATAGCAAAATCTTATGGCAACTTTTCCGACGGACGCTAGTGCGATCGTCAGCTCAAGTACACAACTCAAAAATAGCGAAATTCAAGAGTTCGATCGAGCCATGATGCGTCGCTGCATAGAATTAGCCCGTCGCGCCCTCGGCAAAACTGCTCCCAATCCCCTCGTGGGTGCTGTAATTGTCCGCGACGGCAAAATTGTCGGCGAAGGATTTCACCCAGGTGCCGGCGAACCCCACGCCGAAGTTTTTGCACTCCGGGAAGCTGGGGAACTCGCGGCCGGAGCCACGGTTTATGTGAACCTAGAGCCTTGTAACCACTATGGACGGACTCCTCCCTGTTCCGAAGCTTTAATTCAGGCTAAGGTGGCAAAAGTAGTGGCTGGGATGGTCGATCCGAATCCTGTGGTGGCGGGTACGGGACTTGCTCGGTTGCGGGCAACAGGCATTGAAGTTGTGGCTGGGGTAGAAGAGGAAGCTTGTCAGAAACTGAATGAGGCTTTTGTACACCGGATTTTGCATCGACGTCCTTTCGGAATTTTGAAATATGCGATGACTTTAGACGGTAAAATTGCTAGCACTACCGGTCACAGCGCTTGGGTAACAGGCGAGGCGGCTCGGAGCGAAGTACATGGGGTGCGTGTCGGCTGCGATGCTGTGATTGTGGGAGGAAATACGGTGCGTTTGGATAATCCTCAATTGACTAGCCATCAACCCGATCGCCATAATCCCCTACGGGTGGTGATGAGTCGATCGCTCGATTTGCCCAAGTCGGCTCGTTTGTGGGAAACCTCTGGTGCACCTACTTTGGTGTTCACTGAACCTGGGGTTAATCTGGAGTTTCAAGCATTTTTGATGGCAAAAGGGGTGGAAGTTGTGGAATTGTCGCCACTGACACCGACTAATGTTATGGGTTATTTGTACGATCGCTCTTTTCTGTCTGTACTGTGGGAATGTGGCGGCACTCTGGCGGCAAAAGCAATTGCTGACGGTGCGGTGCAGAAAATTATGGCTTTCATTGCTCCTAAAATTGTCGGAGGTTCCCAGGCTCCAACTCCTGTGGGAGATTTGGGGTTTGCCAAAATGACTGATGCTTTAACTTTAGAGCGAGTTTCTTGGCGCACCGTGGGTACAGATTGTTTGATGGAAGGCTATTTGAAAAGTCAAGATTGAAAGTTAAAAAGCCGAAGCAAATCTCTATTTTTAGTTTGGAATTTTTAACTTTTAAGTATTTCTATGCTTGAAATTTTGATTTGGAGTTTGATGGTTGGCAGTCTGGGTTTAGAGTCGGCGCTGGCGGGGGTGTTCATCAACCGCGAGCTATTGGCTATGGGGCAACAATGCGATGAGGAGGAGGAAGTTTTGACTCGCTACGAATCTCAAGAGGAACATTTAGCTGGCCGAGATAATTCGCCATCTAACGGCAATCCTAGACCTGATACTACGGTTGTGGAGTATAAAATTGTGCGGGCTAACAGCGATTTATTTCGGAATCCTGCTATTTTTCAAAAGCTGTGTCGAGAAGAGGCGGAAGTTGGCTGGATGCTGCTAGAAAAACTGGACGACAGGCGGGTGAGGTTCAAACGTGCGATCGCCCTTCGGGATAGCCAGAGGTCAGATTTGCCAGCCTTTGACCCTTACCGCAGTCATTACGGTCCCATGTTGAATGGAACTACTTTGGCAGGGGCGATCGTGTTTCTGAGCGCCATGGTACTTCCTGCTATTTTGGGCTATGCTTTGGTGTCTACGACTCTAATCAGAAATCGGTCGAATGTGCCTTTGGCTCCTATTCAATCTATGCCTTCTCCGGGAGCGCGAGATAATACGAATTAAGACTTGGGTGATTGATGATATTATGTGAGTAGTTAGTGCTTGATTTTTTAATGATTAAAAATTAAGCACCTTTGACCAAAAGGTTACGGATATGATATTGGAATTGAAAGATAGGGCGCGATCGCTTCTCCAGAGGGCATTGAATAATACACAAGCTGACTTTCGTGAGGGACAGTGGGAAGCGATCGCCTCTTTAATTGAAGAGCGATCGAAACTCCTGGTAGTAGAGCGTACAGGTTGGGGCAAAAGCTTAGTCTATTTTCTCGCAACTGGGCTGCTACGAGATAGAGGAGCGGGCCCCACGATCTTGATTTCACCCCTGCTCGCTCTGATGCGAAACCAAATTGTCGCTGCCGAACGAATTGGCATTAAAGCAGCAACAATTAACTCCAGCAATACCGACGAATGGCAACTCGTAAAAAATCAGTTGCTAGCAGGACAAGTCGATGTTCTCTTAATTTCCCCCGAAAGACTCGCAAATGAAGACTTTACAAACACCATTCTGTTACCAATTTCTCAGAAAATTGGGCTATTTGTCGTCGATGAAGCCCACTGCATTTCCGACTGGGGACATGACTTTCGACCAGATTATCGGCGGATTGTCCGAATTTTGCAATCCCTTCCTCAAAACATACCAGTTTTAGCCACAACTGCTACAGCTAACAACCGAGTTGTTAACGATATTGTCGAGCAATTAAGTGCAAATCTCCGCGTCATCAGAGGAAAATTAATCAGAGAAAGCTTGCAACTCCAAAATATCGCTCTTGGAAGTTCAGCAGCAAGAATGGCATGGTTAGCAGAACAATTGCCCAAGCTACCGGGAAGCGGAATTATTTACATCCTAACTGTCAAAGATGCCGAACGGGTTGCCGACTGGTTAACAGAGCAAGGAATTAATGCTAAAGCTTATCACAGCAGGAAAAATAACGAAAAGAACAATAGCGATCGGGAAAATAGCGAGAATAAAGATAGCGATAGGGAAGCTTTAGAGGACAAACTTCTTAACAACGAAATCAAAGTCTTAGTTGCAACTGTAGCTTTAGGAATGGGTTTTGACAAACCCGATTTAGGATTTGTCATTCATTACCAGCGTCCCGGTTCGGTCGTTCATTATTATCAACAAGTAGGGCGAGCGGGTAGAGCCGTAGAACAAGCCTATGGTATCCTTTTAAGCGGCGATGAAGATGACGACATTACCAACTATTTTATCAGAACAGCTTTTCCTCCACAAGCCCATACGCAGGAAGTTTTAATCGCGCTTAACCAAGCAGATAACGGCTTATCTGTTCCCCAGTTAGAGCAAGAAATAAATTTGTGTAAAGGGCAAATTGAGAAAGTTTTAAAACTGCTGTCTCTCGAATCACCAGCCCCGGTAATCAAGCAAAATTCCAAGTGGTATGCTACCCCAGTTGACTATCAGCCAGACACTGATAAAATCGAACGTTTAACGCAAATTCGCCGCCAAGAACAAGACAGAATGCGAGAATATATGGGCGAAAACCAACAATGCCTCATGGCTTTTATCGCAAGAGAATTAGATGATCCCAATCCAACTAACTGTGGCAAATGTGCGGTGTGTTTGGGTCAACCTTTACTGCTAGAAACCCCTTCTATGGAAACGGTAAATCAAGCAATCCAGTACCTGCGACGGTGCGATCGCATTATCGAACCCCGGAAACAATGGCCTCCAGGAAAAGCATTGCCAACTTACGGTTTTTCTGGAAAAATTAAACCTAATTTAATAGCAGAATCCGGCAAGGCGCTGTCTTTATGGGGTGACGCAGGTTGGGGAGAATTAGTTAAACTAGGTAAGTATCAAGATAATAATTTTAGTGACGCACTGGTTGAGGGCGCTTTTGAAATGATTCAGCGCTGGCAACCTGAACCGTTTCCGACTTGGGTGACTTGCGTACCTTCTTTAAATCGTCCCGACTTAGTGCCTAATTTTGCTCAACAACTGGCAGATAGATTAAATTTGCCATTTCAGCCAGTTATTCGGAAAATTCGTCAAACACGAGCTCAAAAAGAAATGAATAACAGTTATAAGCAAGCTCATAATTTGGATGGTGCATTTGCGATCGATACTTGGGAAGGAATCAAAGGAACAGTTTTCTTAGTTGACGATATGGTAGATTCCCGGTGGACTTTTACAGTCATTGCAGCACTTTTACGTCAAGCTGGTAGCGGGTCAGTTTTTCCTATAGCATTATCCCTCAACTCTCTCGCCGATTAGATATATGAATCACGTACTACCGCCAGATACTCAAGCAATTTTACTCTTGTGCGCTAGCTTCGGGCAAAATCGGCAAACAGAACCACAGCCCCTAACGCTTAGCGAATATAATTCTTTGGCTGGTTGGCTGCGCGAAAATCAGATGCGCCCAGAGGATTTGCTAACTCCAAATTGCTTAAACCTATTACAAAATAATCCGGCAAATAACCTTGATTTTTACAGGGTTTCGGCTTTATTAGAACGGGGGGTAATGCTGAGTTTAGCTGTTGAAAAATGGACAAATCAAGGGCTGTGGATATTGGGAAGAAGTGACTCTCAATATCCCAAGCGCCTCAAGCAAATATTGCAACATTTAGCACCAGCAATTCTCTATGGAATTGGCAAGATAAAATTGCTATCTCAGGGAGGATTAGCTATTGTTGGTTCTCGCCATGTTGATGCAGAAGGACTCGATCGCACTCAGAAAATTGCACAGGCTTGCGCCCAAGAAGCAATGCAGGTAGTTTCCGGTGGTGCGCGCGGGGTAGATACTGCGGCAATGTTAAGCGCGCTGGAAGCGGGAGGAACGGCTGTTGGCGTACTGGCTGACAGTTTGGCAGCTTCTTCTGTGGCTGGAAAATATCGCGCTGGCATTAAAGAAGGTAGGCTGACTTTAGTATCTGCTTGCGATCCGAATGCTGGTTTTAATGTTGGCAATGCGATGGGGCGAAACAAATATATTTATGCCTTAGCCGATCGCGCCCTTGTAGTAAGTTGTTCGGGAGGTACGGGCGGTACTTGGGCTGGTGCAATAGAAGCCTTAGAAAAGATAAAAGATGTGCCTGTTTTTGTGCGGATAGATGATGCCGTACCAGAAGGCAATCGCCAACTGCTGAAACGGGGAGCACAACCTTTGCCATTTCCATTTATACCTGGTAGTTCATTAAGGGGAATTTTAAGGAAAATTAGGGAGGAATCTAGATCGGAATTTGGCTCGATGGCAACTGAAGCATCAGCCAATTTTTCTAAATCTGCTGATGCGAGGGAAAACCAACAACCGCAAGATTCGCTGTTAGAAATTGAAGTGGTAGTTACAGATGTGGAAGTGACACACTCATTAACATCGGAGATTGTGGTAAATCAATCGCTTTCAAACTCTGGAGCGGAGATTGTACTCGCAGAAACAGAAGTGGAAGCGTCAGCCCCAGAGGAAAAAGATGTTGCATCTAAGGGAACTTCACAAGATGCGATTCCCTACGGGATATCTTCGATTAACGCACACAGGAACACACAAGCAGTCGAATACCCTCCCATAGATATTTACGAAGCAGTTTTACCGTTCATTCTCAGTCATTTAGAGCAACCGTTAGATGATAAATCTATAGCGGAACTTCTGGATGTTCAAATAGGGCAAATGCGGCTGTGGTTAAAAAAAGCAGTAGCAGAAGGTAAGGTAATCAAAACTAATAAGCCAGTGGCTTATGTAGCCAATCAACAAGGAGCTTTATTGTCTTTGTTAAATGAAAGTGCATAACCCAATGTGACTCCAACTTCCGTGGGGTAAATCATTCAATTATCTACCGAAAATTTCCCATCTAAAATCGATAAACTCCTTAATTTTGTGACGGTGTTATGGAAGGAGCCGATGTCAATGTCAAGTTATAATTTGTATCACCTTCAAATTGAGAAACGCGCAGAAAATAAGTACCAGCAGGCAAAGCCCCATTACTCACAATCTGTTCCGCAGCCGTACCTAAATTATTAGACGAAGCAATAATACCACTCAATCCCACTGCGCCTTGACCGTTGATATCCTGAATTAATTCTAGGTCTGCATCTGCACTCAAACCATCCAGAGTTGCATTGAAAAGGCTAGGAGTATTCAATACAAAACTATAAATATCCGTTGGTTCCGCAGCACCTACAAAATCATTTAAATTTTTAGTTCCTGTGAGAATATCTAGGTTTTTAGCAACACTTAAATTATCAGCAACATCTGGTAATGTACCCAAAAGTCCTTCGGCTTGACCAAATTGAATGTAGTGCTCGATCGCACTTTTAACCACCCCATTTCTCACTGCTGCTGCTACCAGCGGATACTTGGCTAAATAAAATGCTGGATCGAAGAAAGGACTGGGTTTGCGAATTTCTGTTTGACCGATTTTCAGAAAGTGTTCAAAGGCTGTAACTTGATTGGTTTGAACTACTCTTTGAACGTCGGGGTTACTGCTTAGGTAAAAACTAACATCAAATAAAGGGTTGGGACTTCGACGCTCAAATTGACCGTAGGCAATAAAATGATCTGCACCAGAAAATTTATTTTTTTCTCCTGATACGGCTACATCCGTGTTTGTTTCTAAATAATAGCTGGCATCAAATAGCGGATTGGGGTCGCGATTTTCAAATTTGCCAATCTTTTGGTAGTGATCGAAGGGACTCGATACCGTGCCTCTGGCGACGGCTACAGCAACATCGGGGTTGTTTTCGAGGTAAAATTTGCGATCGAAAAGAGTTCTGAGGGTTAGCATTTTTATAACAATCTATGTACACTTAACCTGGAAAGTGGATAATCACATTTAATCAATAATCCAGTTCATATCAAATTTTTGTGAAGGTGTCTAGGTTATGGCTAAATCTGCACTGATGGCAATGCTGCGCCGCGCTTCGATAATTGCCCAGAAATCAATGGCAACGGGTATTCCGGCTGATGAACTGCTGGGGATGCTCACAGATCGCACTTCCAATTTTCCCATATCTCGGCGCGGATTGCTACGGGGGGGTTTGGCGACGGGGGCGGCGCTGGCTGCTGCGACTTTGACGCGGGAGGGAGAGGGGGCTTTTGCTCAACAGCAAGGTCGATCGCCCATTTTGGTTGTCGGCGCGGGAATTGCGGGTTTGACGGCGGCCTATCGCTTGCGTCAAGGGGGTGTACGTGCCGATATCATCGAGGCAACTAACCGCGTGGGGGGGCGGATACGCACTATTCCCAAGGTGGCTGGAACTTTGATTTCGGCGGATGTGGGAGGAGAATATATTGATAGTGGCCACACTACTTTGATTTCCCTGGCGACGGAATTGGGTTTGCGGGCGATCGATTTAGCTCAGGCGCAGACGGGATTGGTCAAGGATACCTTTTTCTTGCAAGGACGGCGATTTTCTATGGAACAATTAATCACCGATTTTGCGCCTATTGCTAGTAAAATTAGGGCTGATTTGCGGGGAATTGGCAATAACCTTGACTATCAAGATTTTACGGAAACAGCCGAAAGAGTAGACAATCTTTCCATCGCTGAATATTTAGATAGTGTAGATACTAGCGTTATTGTTAAGCAGTTACTCCGCATTGCTTACACTACGGAATATGGTCTAGATGTGGACGAACAGTCTGCCTTAAATTTGCTGTTTTTAATTGCTTCTGAGGCTGATAGTTTTCAGTTGTATGGTGACAGTGATGAGCGCTATCAAATTGAGGGTGGCAACAGTCAAATTGTCAATGGTTTGGCTGGTCAATTGTCTGGTTCCATCGAAGCAGGGACTGTTTTGGAAGCGATTAATATTTTGCCGGATGGCCGTTATCGGGTAAGTTTGCGATCGGGACAAAGTGCATTCGATCGCACTTATGAGCGAGTTTTGTTAACTTTGCCCTTCAGCACTCTGCGAGATGTTAATATCAATGTGCCTTTACCTCAACCGAAACGACGGGCGATCGAGCAATTGGGCTACGGTACTAATTCTAAGTTAGTTACGGGCTACCGCAGCCGTCTCTGGCGGGAACTTTATAAATCCACGGCTTCTGTGTTTACAGATTTAGGATTCCAAAATTGTTGGGAAGCTACACCTTTTGCTCCTACGCCTAATGCCTTAGTTACTAATTTTACAGGAGGCAAACAGGGTTTGGCGATCGGTGGTGGCATTCCTGAAGAGCAAGCCCAAAAATTCTTGCAACAATTTGAAAAAGTTTTCCCTGGAGTGAAAGATTTGCGATCGGGTAAAGCTGTGCGAGCTTTTTGGTCTAGAGAACGTTATTTTAAAGGTTCCTATTCTTGCTACTTAGTCGGACAATGGACGCAAATGCACGGCGTTGAAGGCGAAAAAGTTGGCAATTTATATTTTGCAGGGGAACACACCTCCCTAGAAAATCAAGGCTATATGGAAGGTGGTTGCGAAACTGGACAAAGAGCAGCTTTGGAAATTTTGCAAGATTTAGGTTTTACAAGTTCTGCTAATGCTTTGAATACTCGTTCAGCTAGTAGTTTGAAAACTCGTAGGCCTAGTCGAAAAGTTCCGGGAGCAAGGACTAAAATATGATTGGGTGCATCTGTGTTTTCCAAATATATTCGTAGGGGCTAAGCATTCCGGGAGCATCCCGATTTTGTAGGGGCGAAGCATTCCGGCCGTAAATCTTTCCTTTTAACCAATAATATCATTTCCGGTTACACCGTCAGGTGATGTTGACAGTTGACGGTTGACAGTTGACGGTTGACAGTTGACGGTTTACGGTTGACGGTTGACAGTGAACAGTGAACAGTGAACTCGAATTTACTATTCCGATGAAGAGATGATTTGATATTATATAAAATCCTCTCTTCATCGTCCTGTATTAAACTCTCTCTTCTCTTGCTTCGCGTACTTCGCGCCTTCGCGGTTAAATCATTCCGATACAACCGGAATTGATATAACTTATCTGCCGAAATGCTTCGCCCTGACTACTCCCAATTTGTGTGGGAAAATCAATGAAAAACTTACCTGGCATAATCGCATTCTCAATTCTACTGGCAATGCTGACATCAGCTAAATCTTTACTGGCGAATACCCCAACTCCTGTGGCTCAAAATCGGGAAATTGATGAACCTTTTTGCTACATGAAAACTCCCGATGGCAAAACCGTAGATTTAGGTAACTTGTGCGAGCAAAAACCAGCATCAAGAACTTCCCAAAGTTGTATTAGCGGTTCCAATATAGCCAAGTCTATTTTGATTACTAACGTAAATTATGAGGGCAATTTTTTAAGTGGTAAAATTGTCAATCAAAGCTGTAAAGTGGTCAAAAATATTAAAGTTAATTATGAAGTTTTGGATGAGTCAGACAATCTCATAGACAACGGATTTATCTCGGTTCAACCAGTTGCTGTGGAACCGGGAAAGTCCGCTATTTTTCGGGGAGAAGTGATAGCGGGGGCGAAGGTAGTCGCAACTCATGTTGATTTTAAATTTTAGATTGGAGACTGGAATAATTGAATTATTTAATAATTAACAGCAACTCCGGCTGGACAAAAATTGCGTCGCCTGGACGCTTTCTGTAAAGAAAGATTTTCTATATTTGCGCGATCGCTGGTATTATATTTTGGCTCATATATAGCAATCCTTGCAGGAGTCGTAAAGTTTTTACCCCACCCCAACCCTCCCCTTACTAAGGGGAGGGGGTAAGAGAGAAATTTCACAAATGATTTAGGATTGCTATATCTCTAGAAACATAACTTGCAGAGGTAAAATATCTTGAAAACGCGATCGACTTATTGGCAAATCCTACCCTACCTCCGTCCCCAAAAGCAAACCATCGGTAAAGCATTAGCTTGTACCTTAGTATTTACTGTCTGTTGGCCGATTATAGCGTGGCTGGTTGGCGAAACAGCAAAATTTATAGGTAAAGGAGATTTAAAAGGATTCGCCCAAATTGCAGCACTCAGTGCCATTATATTTCTGATTCGGGGAACAGTCCAGTACGGTCAAGATACGCTGATGGCAAAAGCAGCTTTGACCATTACTTTAGAAATTCGCAAAAAAGTTTACGCACACCTGCAATTACTGAATCTTGGCTATTTTGAAACTGCAAAAACGGGAGATTTATCCTATCGCCTCACTGAAGATATTGACCGCATTGGCGAAGTCATAAATAAATTTTTCCATCAGTTTATCCCTTGCATTTTACAGCTAATTGTGGTAATGGGATATATGATTTATCTCAACTGGCAATTAACTTTAGGTGCATTAATCATTGCACCGCTGATGGCACTATTAATTAGCTGGTTTGGAGAGAAACTGCTCAGTTATTCACGAGAAAGTCAAAATCGGATCTCTGACTTATCAGCTTTGCTAACAGAAGTATTCAGCGGTATTCGTTTAATCAAAGCTTTTGTAGCCGAAGAATATGAAATTTCTCGCTTTACAGAAGCAGCGGAACAAAATCGTCGTGCTAAATATTTATCAGAACGAGTAAAAGCACTTCAGTTCGTAGTAGTGGGCTTTCTCGAAGCAATTAGCGTGATTTTGTTGTTTTTCCTGGGAGGTTGGCAAATTGCTCAAGGAAATCTCACAGGTATTCAATTTATTAGTTACATCGCGGGAGTAGCGCTGTTAATCGATCCGATCGCCATTACTACTGCTAATTACGGTGATTTCAAGCAGGGAGAGGCTTCTAGCGATCGCATTTTTGAACTATTAGCAATTGTACCCACCACAGTCGAAAAGCCAGGGGCGATCGAACTTCCCCATGTTACGGGAAAAGTCGAATACCGCAACATTAATTTTGCCTACCCCCTTCAACCCGCCCTCGATCAGGGGGTAAAACAACCTCAACCCGCCCTCAATCAGGGATTAAAACAGCCTCAATCCCCCCTTGAAAAGGGGATAAAACAGCCTCAATCCGCCCTCGATCAGGGGGTAAAACAGCCTCAATCCGCCCTCGATCAGGGGGTAAAACAGCCTCAATCCGCCCTCGATCAGGGGGTAAAACAGCCTCAATCCGCCCTCGATCAGGGGGTAAAACAGCCTCAACCCCCCCTTAATAAGGGGGTAAAACAGCCTCAACCCCCCCTTAATAAGGGGGGGCAAGGGGGGGTTCCCATTTTACAAAATATGAGTTTACTGGCACTTCCGGGAGAAATGATTGCGCTTGTGGGCGCATCCGGTGCGGGAAAAACTACTTTAGTAAACTTGTTACCCAGATTTTACGATCCGCAAGCTGGACAAATTTTAATTGATGGGATTAATATTCAAGATGTGACATTAAATACGCTGCGGCGGCAAATCGGGATTGTACCCCAGGAAACTATTTTGTTTTCGGGGACAATTGCTCAAAATATTGCCTTTGGGCGCTCTTATTACGAACTCAAAGATGTGGAAAAAGCGGCGCAAATTGCCAACGCCCATCAATTTATTAGTGATTTTCCCGACGGCTATCAAACTTGGGTTGGGGAAAGGGGTGTAAATTTATCTGGAGGTCAAAAACAAAGAATTGCGATCGCCCGTGCAGTGTTGCTAAATCCGCGAATTCTCATCCTGGATGAAGCGACATCAGCCTTAGATTCCGAATCAGAAGCTTTGGTGCAGGAAGCATTAGAAAGATTGATGCAAGACAGGACTGTATTTATTATCGCCCACCGTTTGGCAACTGTGCGGAAAGCCGACAGAATCTTAGTTTTGGAAAAAGGGAGAGTTATGGAGTCAGGAACCCATGAGGAATTGCTAGAAAAAGGCGAGCGTTATGCTGGTTATTATGCTCAGCAATTCAGTTAGTTAAAGTAAATAGGACCGATCGACTCCGCCCAAGAAACCGTGGTTTTATCTAAACAGAGTGTCATCAGTTATTACTGATTAGTAATTAGTAATTCTCACTCTGCTCTTCCTCTGTGTCCTCTGCGCTCTCTGCGGTAAAAAAATCCGATCCAACCCTAAAGGAGATGACTCAGTTATAACCCACTGTTCATTCTTTACAGCAAGGCTTAAAAAACAAATTAGGATGCTTGCTGGTGTCCCATTTTTAAGTTAGGAACTTGTTGGCGTAGGGGAATCTGAATCACGAACTCAGTTCCTTTCCCGATCGCAGAAAAACACTTGAGCTTACCACAATGTTTTTCCGTGATGATTTGATAACTGATAGACATCCCCATACCAGTCCCTTTTCCTACAGGCTTGGTAGTAAAAAACGGATCGAAAATGCGTTGTTGAATCTGTTCCGACATACCAACACCGTTGTCAGCGATCGCTATTTCTAGCCAGTCAGCCTCGATCTGTGATGTGCGAATCCTAATCTTCCCCGGATTAGCTTGCAGTTGCTCATAGGTTTTCCCACTACCGCTTTCTTCGAGGGCATCGATCGCATTTGCCAGAATATTCATCAGCACCTGGTTGAGTTGTCCAGGGTAGCACTCAGCGTGAGGTAGGAGGAGATTGTAGTCTTTAATTACCTTAATCTCTGGGAAATCGCCTTTGGCTTTGAGCCGATGTCCCAAAATCACGAGGGTGCTGTCAATCCCTTCGTGAATATCAACGGTTTTAAAGTCAGCTTCCTCGATGCGGGAGAAGTTGCGTAATGAGAGTACGATCTGACGAATGCGATCGGTGCCAATCTTCATCGAATCCAGTATTTTCGGTAAGTCTGTCTGCAAAAATTCTAAATCGATGTCATCCACCATAGCTTGAATATCAGGGGATGTATGAGGGTTCTGCTGCTGATAAAGTTCAATCAGAGCCATCAGATTCTGAGTGTACTCCCCCAAATGCGTCAGATTGCCGTGGATGAAATTAACGGGGTTATTGATTTCATGAGCGACCCCGGCCACTAATTGCCCTAAACTTGACATTTTTTCTGCCTGCACGAGTTGCGTTTGGGCCTGTTGTAAATCCAGCAGCGTGCGTTCGACTTGCTCTCGGGCTTCAGTAATGGCAGCAATTTGTGGCAGACTGGTCCAACAGGCGATCGCCACTCCCACAAAAGCCACCGTCACTAACAAAATGCTAAACAACGGCACATATTGCCCCACACCCACCCGATCTAAACCCGCTCTCACCCACCAGCCAATACTCACCGCACTGCACAATAAGCCAATTAAGATTGTTACCTGAAATGCCAACCAATCTGTTTTGCTGGTATGGGGTTGCTGTTGATACCGTTGCATCCACCCATCGGGATGGAACAGGGGGACGTTCAGGCGCGGTAATTGAGTGCCTGCCACGCCAATCAGCCAAGGTAGCAGTAAGCCAATGGCTAAGTCCTGCCAACTCCATGCCCACCCACCCACGACCAAAACAGCCGCTTCCAGACTAAAGAAACCCAGCGACCACCAGGGCCATCTGGTTTCTGGTCGTCGCCGACTGACCCACTCACCTAAGTGAATTGCCATCATCGAACTCAGGTAGCCGGTGCCCGCCACCATCACCACCCGTGCGACATCGCCCCACCCCAGGCAAATGAGACTCAGCCCGAGGGTAAAAAATAAACTGGGTTCGAGCACTCCTCGGCGAGACAGCACAGCAAATACGGGCGGTAAGTAGCCATCTTTGGCTAACTGATACAAAATCCGGGGACTGTTAGAAACAGCCGTAGCAGAGCTGAGGAGACATCCTGACGTAATCAGAAAGGTGACCAGGGCGGGGGCGAATGCGCCCCAGAAGGGGTGTGTTGCTGCCACTAGATTGAGATAGGCGCTATCCCCTAAGCCGGGATCTGTGGCTAACCGCATTAAAACCCACGATCCAGCGAGATAGACGATCGGAAGCAATCCCGTCGTCACTTGCAAGCACCGTAGGGTAACGCTTGGTTGGCGACTATCTGCCACAAATGAAGATGCCGTCTCGCCACCATAAACCGCATAGACGGCGATAAAGAACCATTTCATCCAATCGATCGGAGAAATGCCTGCGCTCAGATCGGGGGGCAGCATCCCAGGGCTAGTGGGAGCAAAACTTAACCAAGCCATGCCTTGGAGACAAAAGGTGAGGAGAAATCCGATCGCTGGAAACACAAAGAAAGAGTGTAAAATGCCCAATGTGCGAGTTCCACTAAAGGCGACGATGAAGGGCAGGACTGTAAACCCGATTCTGAGTAGAGTCTCTGGACAGGTAATACCCAGTGGAGTCAGATTCGCCTCGATTAAATCGGTCAGAACGATCGCATTCATGGCTGGCACAGACGCCCAGCCGAACATATAACCAATCGCCCCATAGCGAGCCAAATTTGGCGATCGGTGAAGCAAGCGGGTCGTATAGTTTGGGGTACCCCCAGCGACCTCTGGGAAATAGGTTCCTAACCGCTTAACTTGCAGGTTGAGCATCATGCTAATGATTGTTCCAGGCAACCAAACCCAGATCGCCTGGGGACCTAGGGCAGCATTCATCCCAGGCGCAGTCCCTAACCATAAAAGCAACCCACTAAAGCCAAACCCCCAGGTTTCTGGTGAAGAAAGACTCTGAGGTAAGGCTGGTATGGAAACCGGAGCGCGATTCGTGGTTAATTCTCTCATTTTAAATCTTCCAGTTTAATCCTCGGATCGATCGCCTTCAGCAACAAATCAGCCAACAAATTACCAACAATCAACATCGCAGAACCCATCATCAAAGTTGCCATGACTAAATACAAATCTTGATTAGTCACAGCATCCAAAGCCAGCTTTCCCAAACCAGGCCAATTAAAAAAAAGTTCCGCAATAAACGCACCACTCAACAAACTAGCAAACTCAAAACCTAACAGCGTAATCAATGGATTAACCGCATTCCGTAGAGCATGAATATAAATTACGCGATTTTCCGGCAAACCTTTCGCCCGTGCTGTCCTGATGTAATCTTGACGCAGCACGTCCAACAATTGTCCCCGCATCAATCTTTGCAAACCTGCAAAACCGGTCAGGCTCAAGGCGACTGTGGGCAAAATTAAGTGCCAGCCGTAATCCATGATTTGACCCCAAAAAGGTAAGTCTGCGTGGTCAATACTGGTCATTCCTCCTACAGGAAACAGAGGCGATGTATTCTGGGCGAAAAATAGCAGCAGCAAAGCCATGATAAAACTGGGAAATCCTTGTCCTGTGTAGCTGACTACTTGTAAAATGCGATCGACTGTCCGATTTTGATTGACAGCGGCGATGATTCCCAAGGGAATAGCGATCGCCCAAGTTACAATCAAAGAGGCGATCGCCATCAACAGCGTCGCCGGTACCCTTTCCCACAGCAGCGAAGCCACCGATCGCTGATACACAAAACTCGTACCAAAATTACCCCGCGTTACAATTTGTTGCAACCACAACCAATACTGCACAAAAGCCGGTTTATCTAAGCCAAATTGTTGTTCTAGTTGCTTAAGAGTCTCCGGTGAAATCTTCGGATTTTGGCTTAAAGTATCCAAGTAATTTCCCGGTGCAAGCTCAATAATTGCAAAACACAGAATAGATGCTAAAAATAGCGTTAACAGAGCCTGCAACAGTCTCTTGAAAACATAGATAAATGTATCACCAGCAAACAGAGAACTCAACACTCGTAAATTTTCGTGCAACTTAATAGAAGTCATAGCATTTTAGAATTTAGAATTTAGATGTGTGAATGAGCTCAAATCCGTTAGTATCGGAATAATGCATCTCTCTCTGCTCTGACTCTCTTCCTCTGTGTCCTCTGCGGCCTCTGCGGTTAAAAAGTCTTTATTCAAAAGTTAACAGTTAACAGTCAACCGTCAACAGTCAACAGTCAACAGTCAACCGTCAACAGTCAACTTACTAATACTCAACTAGCGTCACAATTGGTACATCGGGCAATTTCTGTCTGCCGCCCAAAGCCTGCAATTCAATTACAAAAGCAAAACCTACCAGTTGGCAGCCAGCTTGTTCTAACAGCTTAGCCGTTGCAGCCGCTGTCCCCCCAGTGGCGATTAAATCATCCACCACTAGCACCCTACTACCCGGTGTCATCGCATCTTGGTGCATTTCCAGGCGATCGACACCATACTCCAACTCATACTCAGCGAAATAAACTTCTCCAGGCAATTTCCCTGGCTTGCGGACGGGAACAAAGCCCACTCCCATTTTATAAGCCAAAGGAGTCCCAAATATAAAGCCCCGCGATTCCATACCAACTATATAATCAGGAGACATTGCAGAGCATTTTTCGGCTAAACTGTCAATGGTATAGCTCAGTCCTTGGGGGTTTCGCAACAAAGTTGTAATATCTCGAAACATGATTCCCGGCTTTGGGAAATCAGGAATATCGCGAATCAGAGATTTGAGATCCATAAGCTTGTAAAGTGGGGGGTTAAGAGTAACAAGGCATCAAAAATGGTACACCAATAATGTCAAAAATTAGAAACTAAAAATAAAAAATAAAACTAATATTTTTTTAGCGTTTAATTTTTGAATTGGTTAAAACAGTACCTACCACCCAAGGAAATGTCATAATTTCCTAACAACAGGGTTGAATATTCAGATTTTTCGCCCTAAGATCTAAAGTCAAAAATCTCATATCTAAAATCCAATGATTAAGTTGGCAGCACGAGTGGGCGAAGTTCCTCCTTCCATCACCTTAGCGATCGCAGCTAAGGCAAAAGCCATGAAGGCCGAGGGGATTGATGTCTGTAGTTTGAGTACAGGAGAACCAGATTTTGATACCCCAGAACACATTAAAGCAGCGGCAAAGCAAGCTTTAGACAGTGGTAAAACTAAGTATGGTCCAGCGGCGGGGGAACCGGAGTTAAAAGCTGCGATCGCCCGTAAACTCCGCTCCGACAACAATCTCCACTATCAACCTGAGAATATCATTGTCAGCAACGGTGGTAAGCATTCTCTCTATAATCTAATGATGGCTCTGATTGAGCCGGGAGACGAAGTAATTATCCCTGCTCCCTACTGGCTGAGTTATCCAGAAATGGTCAAACTAGCCAGCGGTAAGCCAGTAATTGTCCAGACTGATGCTTCTACCGGATATAAAATCACCCCGGAACAACTGCGTCAAGCCATTACCCCCCGCACCAAGTTATTTGTCCTCAATTCGCCATCTAACCCTACGGGAATGGTGTATAGTCCAGCGGAAATCAAAGCACTAGCTGAGGTGATAGTTGAGCGAGATATTTTAGTCGTTTCTGACGAAATTTACGAAAAAATTATATACGACGGCGCTCAACACGTCAGCATCGGTTCCCTGGGCAAAGAAATATTCGATCGCACAATTATCAGCAGCGGTTTTGCCAAAGCTTACGCGATGACTGGCTGGCGCATCGGTTATTTAGCAGGACCGATCGAATTAATCAAAGCTACCAGTACCGTTCAAGGACATAGTACCTCCAACGTGTGTACCTTTGCACAGTACGGTGCGATCGCAGCTTTGGAAAGCAGCCAAGAATCCGTGGAAAAAATGCGTCTGGCTTTTGCCGAGCGCCGTGAAGTAATATTTGAATTACTCGATGCTATCCCCGGAATTAGCTGCACCAAACCCGACGGTGCTTTCTATATGTTTGTCAATATCAGCAAAACTGGCATGACTTCTCTAGAATTTTCCGAAGCTTTATTAGAACAGCAAAAAGTAGCAGTTATTCCCGGCATTGCTTTTGGTGCAGATGACCACATTCGCTTGTCTTACGCCACCGATTTAGGCACAATCAAAAAAGCTGTGGAAAGGCTTGATAAATTTATCCGCCACGTCTAAAAATTCGTTAGTAGTCAGTGGTTATTTGTTGTTTGTTGTTTGTTGTTTGTTGTTTGTTATTTGTTGTTTGTTATTTGTTATTTGTTGTTTGTTATTTGTTCCCAATGACCAATGACCAATGACCAATGACCAATGAACAATGAACAATGACCAATGACCACTGACCAATGACCACTGACCAATAACCAATAACTACAGTTGTTTAGTCATAATCTCTTTGAGCAAATCCAGCCCCTTCTTAACACGCCGAGAAACAGTCACCGCACTAATACCCAAGCGTTCAGCCGTTTCCTTCTGTGTCAAATCATAAAGAAAAACAAACTCCAATATCTCACGAGTTCGTTGTTCCAACATAGACAAAGCTTGCTGTACGCGAATTTGGTCTTCTTGAGCCAACTGAAAGCTGCGATACTTGCTATCAGGAACTAATGCTCCCAGACAAGTAGTCCCCTCATTTTCATCTTGCACCGGCGCATCCAAGCTCAGAGGTTCGCGGTTGAGGTGGGCTAGCTTAATTTCTCGCCATTCTTCCACAGAAACTTCCAACACCGCGGCGATTTCCGCATCTGTAGGATTTCGGTTGAACTGCACTTGCAAATCCTTAATCACTGATACAGATTTGCGTTCCAGCGATAACCAGTGTCTCGGAACTCGCACCGAAGGGCTTTTATCCCGTAGATAGTGCTGAATTTCCCCCCGGATGTAGGGAATTGCAAAGGAACTAAAGGCGTGTCCCTTGGATAAATCAAACCGCTCAATGGCTCTGATCAAACCAATACACCCAACTTGCTGCAAGTCATCGTAGCTTTCCCCGCACTGGTTGAGCCAGTGGTGAACTTCTTTTCTCACCAATCCAATATTGAGTTTAACTAACTGATTGCGGACTTCGTTGGATGCAGAACTTTGGTACTCGCGCAACAATTGCAAGTTTTCGGTTTTTAGTTCGTTTGGGACTGTGGTAGACATAGTGGCATAGGGGCTGGTAGAGCAGAGCAGTGATTTGACCTTAGATTTGATACTCCCAGGCCTTTAGGCGTGGGGATTCTTACTTCGCAGGGATTCCAATAAATTTACCTTCCGCAAGCATCGTAGATTTCTAATCTAGTCTAAAAAATTCCTATTTAATTGGTGTAATCCTAGCACTTGATAGCTGTGACAGCCGACACATCTGTTTAGCTTGGGGAAGGTGCAGTGATTTGGTGGAGTCCTGCGCGGGTATGATTTTACCCGTAGGGTCTTACAAATATAATTTTTCGGATTTTTTACACTGGATATTGTAAGTCAAAATTTGTTTTAATGCAATACTTTAATTAATTAAAAAATAAAAGTTTACAACCCACAAACAATAATAATTAAATCATAAATTTATTGATTAGTCAACAGTCCTCAGTTACATTCCTTCCTACTGTTGGCTAATCAATAAAGAGTAGTATCTTTAGAGTAAGAAACTACTAAGCGTGCGATCGACCGTCCAGTCAAATTCTAGGATACAGAAGGCTCAATGCGAGCATAAAAGATGCCACGGATTTTTACATCCAAAGCAGGTCTAGCTCCCAAATCTGTATCAGAAGGCTGTATGCTTTCAAAAATACCGCCAACTTCTCCGGTGGTGTTGTCTACTTTAGCAACTTGGAGAGAAATTTTACCCGCCTTGGTGCTGGTATCAGCTAACTTAACATTAGCCCGCACACGCTTGGAATTGTCAGAAGCAGGAAGGGCTACAGCATTGTCATAGCCAGTGGCAACGCCACGACCTTTAGGGTCTAAAAAGCCAGCGCTGCGGTAAGAAGGAACGTTGAAAGTCCCTTGCAAATCTGTGGAAGTATTGATAGCAACTACTCCTGGGTCGGAACTAGCAACTAACTCTTTAATGGTGAACAAGAAAGGTACTTGTTCTCCACCTGGTAGCTGAATCGTAATTGCTTGAAAGTCCAAGCCGTCTTCTTCTGTAAAAGTCAGAGTGCCGTCAGTACCAACCTTGAGAGTACCTTGAACTTGGTCAATGCTAGACGTGAACCGTGTCAGCAATTTACCAGGTACAAATTCTGCCTCTTGGCGTTTATTTGCTGGTTCTTCCTTAACAAAATAAGTGGTGGGCTGCAAACACAAACCAGTGAGCTTATAGGTAGCACCCGCTTCAATGGCGATCGAGCCGCGAGAAGTTTCTGCCAAGCTAGGGCAGTTATTTGCCAATCCAGTACCTCTAATCTGGTCGTAGGTGAGTAACTCCGTAGTCGCTACCGTTGTATCAGGAGCAGAAGAACAAGCCACCAGTGCACTCATGCAAAATGCTAAAAGTGCCACAATTAAAGAACGATATTTCATTCCAAACCTCAATATCCAACATCGGATTATATTAAGAAAAAACCCTACTTCGAGCAAAATATAATTGCTCGCGAGCAGGCTATGCCAGTCCAACCATCCGAAAGCTCTCACCGGCTTTGACTCAAAAAGTCGAGCGAGTACGGCGAAATTAAGCCATAACTTAGGATTTCTCAAAATCTGCGGATCGTAGCACAATACACATGGTACGACGGGTTGTGCTCTTTTCTTGACTTAGACTACAAATTAATATTGCCTAGGTCAACCTACTTAAGTTACGTTGCTTATGACCCCGAATGGCGATCGCGACTAGCTCGATTTAGTCTGCTGATACTCAGGTTGGGCACAAACGCTTTGTAGATTTCAAAGGAAGCAGCGGTATGGACAACGGCAAAGATTTAGAGTCAGGAAAGTTGCAGTCTCAACTGCAATCCCTGACAGAGGCGATTCGGACTTTAGCCGAAAGTTGTCAGGAAGACAGTGTGCTGCTTTTGGCTTTGCTGCGGACACTGGAAAGTTCGCACCGAGAAATTCGGGACGGTTTGTTTCAAGCGTCTTTTCCCGAAAACCGCCAAGCACTGTATAAACTGCTCAGGAATATAGAGGCCAATGGTGGCTGGCCTTACATCCACCGGATGAAACTGCGCGAGCTCTTAGGCTACACGGAAGAACTATCTCTGCTAGAAGATTCTCCAGCCGAGTCTGATGGTGAATCGGCTGAGAATTCGCAAGCTCTTAAATAGTTTTGAGGGTATGAGTTATGAGTTTTAAATTAACTCATAACTCATAACTAGCTCCCGCGATCGCATCTCACCTAAAATCCGAAAGGTGTAGGAGGTACGGGTATCGGACTCGGCAGCATCGAGGGAAATATCGGTGTCTGGCCGGGTATTGGCAAAAGTCCGGGGGTAGGTGTTGGGGCGATCGAACTAATCGTCAGCAAAGGAGAATCGGGCAGGTTAATTGTCGGGGGAGAAGGAATCCTCGAAGCCGTCGGAGTGGGAGTTGTTGTCGTCGGAGTGGGAGTTGTCGTCGTCGGAGTCGGAGTTGTCGTCGTCGGAGTCGGAGTTGTCGCCGTTGTCGGAGTCGGAGTTGTCGCCGTTGTCGGAGTCGGAGTTGTCGTTGTTGTCGGAGTCGGAGTTGTCGCCGTTGTCGGAGTCGGAGTTGTCGGATCTGTAACTGTAGTTGTAACTGTAGTTGTAACTGTAGTTGTAGTTGGTCTGACAGGAACCGTCCCAGTCACAGATACAAAATCAGTAGCCTCAATTAAGCCCGCCGGAGTGTCTGTCAAAATTGCCAACAGCTTCCCGTCCTTCTTCGTCGTAATTACTGTATCCCTCCGGTTTGAACCGTTGCCTTGGGTAATTGCCAAGTCAGTAAAAGATAAATTAGTCGGCAGTCCAAAGAAATCTTCGGCCTCGTTGTAATCAGTAATTAAAGCCAGACTGCCAGGCCCTGCTCCCAGCACAAATATATCACTGCCACTTCCACCAGTCAGGGTATCTGAACCCTCACCTCCGCTCAAACAGTCATTACCCTCTGCCCCAAATAAATTGTCATTGCCAAAACCGCCCAAAAGTGTATCGTCACCCAGGCCACCAGCCAAGGAATCATCCCCAAAACCACCGTCAAGAATATCGCGACCTTTGCCACCAAACAGGAAATCATTATCTTCACCTCCCTGTAGCAAATCTTCGCCTTCATCGCCCCGCATGGTATCGGAACCAGTGCCGCCAACGACTGTATCGTTAGCCTTGCCGCCAAATATCTGGTCATTGCCACCGTCTCCGTAGAGCGAATCGGTACCGGCACCACCGTATAAAGTGTCGTTGCCATCTTCACCTCTGAAGTAGTCCTTGCCATCACCGCCAAATAATTGATCGCTACCACTACCGCCGTTGAGAGAATCATCGCCGGCATCTCCGTAGAGAAAGTCGTCATCACCATTCCCAAATACCGAATCGTCGCCATCACCGCCGGTGAGAGTGTCGTTGCCAGTACCGCCAGCAATCACATCCAAGCCTGCGTTGCCACGAACTAAGTCGTCGCCAGCGTCTCCGAACACGGTGTCGCTACCGTCGTTGCCATCGAGGATGTCGTTGCCCAAACCGCCGCGAATGGAGTCATCGCCGTTGCCACCGCTGACGGTATCACGGCCTTGGCTGCCAATGAGTTCATCGTTTCCTTCACCACCAAAGAGCGAATCGGCTCCATCGCCTCCAATGATTTGGTCGTTGCCACTATCGCCCTCTAGGGTGTCATCTCCTGCGGCACCCAAGAGCGTGTCATCGCCATCTAAGCCACGAATGCGATCGCCTTGGGGAGTTCCGAGCAGAAAATCATTGCTGTCTGTGCCGATTAGGTTTGCCATAGGGGATACACTGCTCCTCAATCAAATAATTTGTTGTGAACAAACCTGACGGTCAACTGAGTACAGTTAGACCGCAGGCTTCTTTTTCCTTTTTTGCAAAGGCTTTTTTGAGTGACGGAGTTCCCCCGCCACTTTCTTAAATTAGGTCGATCGCCTTTAACACCAAGCATTATCGCTTGCCTACGTTAGCATAGATAATTTTTGCCATTGTCGGGAAGTGCGATCGGCAAATACCCAAATCCTCAACTTCCCAGAAGTTGTCTGGGCCCTAAAAGAACATTAGACCTCTAGCAAAAACACTGTTTGTTAAGGGCTAGTTGGATGCCTCACCCCTACCCCCCACAATAATTATGGGATATGTCTATTCAAAACGGAATTTCCTCATCTTCATCTTCCACCGTCTTAGCCCTCATGCGCCAACTGGTAATATACTCAATTTGCACATCAATTTGATTAATAGCTTCCCCTAACCGTTTTTGGATATATTGAGTCAGCGTCACCCTAAAGTCCAACTCAATTCCCACAGATTGTACCAGTCTTGCCAAACTCGCAAAATCTACTTTCATCAAACAAGAACTCGACAGCTTAAAATGAGGAGTGTTTCCCTTGTTTTGCGCCATCATTGCTTTTTTAACACGCTCTTTTAAATGGTCAACTTCGGAATCCAAGAATTTCCATTCAGGTAAAATTTCCTTGTACCTTTCCCCCAACACTATTAAATCATCACTCACAGGTCGTGGCGCAATTTGATTAGTTGATTTTCTTCGCTGCTGTGCGTTAAAAAGCAACCGCCAACTCTGCACCTCTTCTACTTCCAAAGATGGATGCTCAATCAGTTGCCCTAACTGTCTTTGAATTTCCTTCGTCAGTGTCACCGGAAAATGCAACTCAATCCTCTCAGCTTGTGTCAGATTGGTCAGCGTCATAAAATCTACTTTCATCGCGATCGAACTGGATAGCTCAAAATAAGCACTGTCTTTCAGTTTTTGGGACACCATCCCAGTTTTAATTCGTTCTTTCACCTCAGCAAATTCTGAATCTAGCGGTTTCCACCGAGCTTCTATATTCTGATATTTCTCCCCCAATGCAGTCAAGTTTTCACTGGCTGGATCTGGATAAGATTTGTGAAATATTTCTAGCAGGTGGCAATGGACTCTCGCTAAATACACCACATCCATCTTGGCATATTCTACCTGCTTTTCTGTCAGGGGACGCTTTGCCCAATCACCGCCCTGTTCTGTTTTGTCTACATAATTAATATTACAAATCTTTTCTACTAAAGTCTTCAATTTGCGATCGGGCAATGGTAGAATATAATAAGGAATTTTTCTCGCCATATTTAAGGTGCAAGTGATATTTTGGGCATCATCATTTCCCAAAAATCTGATGTCATAGTTAGCATTGTGCATCACTTTTTCAATATTGGGATTGACCATGATTTTGTCTATGAATTCTTTGACTAATTCTGGTCTATCCAAGAGGTCGAGTAGAAAAGTAGCATCGCCAGTCAAGTCTCTGGAGTCAGCTAATACCTGAATCAGAGACAATTTGGGGTTAGATATATAATCTGCTATTTCTGTATCAATCCACAGGATTGTAGATTGGGCAAATTTAGCGATGAGCGCTTTGATGTCGTTAGCTACTGTTAAATAAGGCATTTTTAGAGATTTTAGCTATTAATTTGATGATATGATTATAATATCAAAAAGAGGTCTAATTATTTAGGAGGTGCGATCGTGGTGATTGCTTCAACCAAACCGCCCATTCTTCCAGAACCGACCAAGACTCGCTTCACTCTAGATGAATACCGGGCGATGGAGGAAACTGCTGAAGAACGTCACGAATACTGCAACGGGGAGATTATCACTATGTCAGGAGGTTCAGAAGTCCACAGCGCGATCGCTTGTAACTTGTTAATTTATTTGGGATTTTTGCTCAGAGACACAGATTTTCGCTTGTATAACAGTGATTTGCGGGTTTGGATTCCCGAATATCAGCGCGGAACTTACACTGATTTGATGGTAGTGAATGGCGAACCAGAATTCAATGCTGATCGCACGGATGAAATTCTCAACCCTTTACTGATTGTCGAAGTTCTTTCGCCCTCTACCGAAGCCTACGATCGAACTGAAAAGTTCAGAAAGTATCGCTCTATTCCCAGTTTTTGTGAATATCTGCTGGTTAGTCAGACTGAACCATATATTGAGCAGTATTACAATTGCGATCGCCCGTCGGGCGATCGCTGGCAATGGCAAGTCTATGATGGGCTCGATCGCGCGATCGTCCTGCACAGCTTAAATATAGAACTTCCGATGTCCGAAGTCTACCGCCGCATTAACTTTTAAGGGCGACTGGTTGAAATTTGAAATGAATGATGTTTAACTAGAAATAGAAGTTTAGGAGAAAGCTATGGTTACTCTAAACCAGCAATGCTTCCGCTATAGTCCTGCTTGACCTTCTCAAGTCAAGGCAAGAGACTTGGTTTAGTGAAGCTCAGCCACATTCCCAAAATTTTATCAGTAATTCTGTGCGACATCTTTTCCACGGTCATAAATTACCTCCTATTGGAGAACAGTGTTTGCAAGCAAGATACAGATCGAGTTTTACTTGTTGAAGGAGATAATGATTGCCATGTTGTTATGGCTTTATGCAAAGCTCATAATGTTCCTGAGACTTTTGGTATATATCAATGTGGTTCAGATATCGGGGTTTTGAAACGATTAAATGCGCTGATTATAGGTCCTAATCCTCCTCAAGTAATAGGAGTTATGCTTGATGCTGACAACCCTTCTGTTGAAGGCAGATGGCAAAGTATAAGAGGCAAGTTGCAACATTACAGCTATAGGTTTCCGAGCAAACCTGATGCTGATGGCACGGTAGTCGAGACTTCTTTAGATGAACCTAAACTGGGATTTTGACAGATGCCTAATAATCAAACTTCTGGTATGTTAGAAGACTTCTGCGCGGAACTTGCAGAACCAGAATCTTTGGCTTTTGCGAGAGGATGTGTTGCACAGGCAGAAGATAATCAAGTAACAACATTCAAAGAAGTGCATCGCAGTAAAGCAGTGATTCATACATATCTTGCTTGGCATGATGAACCAGGTTATCCTTTGGGAAAGGCAATTACAAGTCAAGCTCTGCGTCCTCACACAGATGTCGCAGTAAAGTTCACTAATTGGTTAATACGTTTATTTGTGGAAAAATCGCCCGATCAAGTCCATATTTGAAAATTGTGGCTAATTAGGTACTAATATAGATATAGCAATCCTTGCAGGAGTCGTAAAGTTTTTTACCCCACCCCAACCCTCCCCTTATTAAGGGGAGGGAGTCAGAAATTCACAAATGATTTAGGATTGCTATAGATCATAATCTCAAAGGTAAAAACCTATGGATAGACCACCACTACCACAACCTCAACTCGATCCGACACCAATCACCTTCGATCAGTACGATGCCTACACTCCCGAAAAGCTAGAACTATGGAATGGTTTCTATAACTATGGGGGACAAAATTTAACAGGTTTTCATCTCGCAGTATTGGCAAATATGGGCTTACGGAAAGCTGTTCGCAATGTACCGCTGTCATTATGGCTAGAGGCAATTCAAGAGTTAGCTTTGCAAAATTCTAAACTTAACTTTGATAGTGAAATGGGGGAAGCTATGCTTAACCGATTGAACCGAGGATTGGAAGATTTGCAAAGTGTTATAGAGTATTTGGAAGAAGAGAGTTAGTTAAGAGTATTGAATTGCCAATCATATTTTGAATCGTTTTTTAACCAGGGGGCCATTTCATATGTCGTCCGCCCAGAATATGAAGGTGCAAATGATCGACAGTTTGACCACCATCATTCCCATTATTAATCACAACTCGATAGCCATTACTAAGTCCGAGTTGTTCTGCTACCAGTTTGACAGTTAGCAGTAAGTGTCCCATGAGAGCATGATCTCCAGACTCTGCATCGGCTAATTTTGGAATAGGCTTTTTAGGAATTACCAAAATGTGCACCGGTGCTTGGGGATTCACATCTCGGAATGCCAGGGCTAAGTCGTCTTCATAAACGATGTCGGCGGGAATTTCTCGGCTGATGATTTTGCTGAAAATGGTTTCTTTAGTTGTCATGAGTTATGAAAGCAGTTGGTAATTGGCAGTTTGTAATTGACGTACCCTGAGCGAAGTCGAAGGGTCGAAGGGTCAGTTGGCAGTTGTTAGGAGTAAAAGAGAAAAGTTTTTTCTACTGTTCCGAGTTTCTTGCTCCATCATTAATGATAATAGAGAGTGGGGACAAGATAGCCGAACAAGGATAAAAAATAATGCTTGCTAGGGTTTGGAGTGCATCGATTGTTGGAATTGACGCGGTAAAGGTTGGTGTTGAGGCGGATGTGTCGGGAGGGCTACCAAAAATTGTGGTGGTGGGGTTGCCCGATTCTGCGGTCCAAGAAGCTAAGGAAAGAGTTAGGGCGACGCTGAAAAATTCGGGATATGCTTTTCCGATGCGGAGTATTGTGATTAATTTGACTCCGGCGGATTTGCGGAAGGAAGGGCCGAGTTTTGATTTGCCGATCGCCATTGGTATTTTAGCAGCATCGGAACAGGTCAGCGGTGAGCTTTTGGGAGATAATTTGTTTTTAGGAGAACTTTCTTTAGATGGAAGTTTGCGCCCTGTAGCTGGGGTTTTGCCGATCGCCGCTGCTGCTGCCAAAATGGGTATTTCAGGATTGATTGTACCCGCTGGTAATGCACAAGAAGCGGCATTGGTACAGGGAATATCTGTCTATGGTTTTGAGAATATTTTTGCAGTTACTGATTTTTTAAACAATCCTGAAGTTTATTCGCCTGTAGAAGTAAACGGTAGACAAGAGTTAGCAAAAACGCGGATTCCGGGTTTAGATTTAAAAGATGTAAAAGGACAAGTTCACGCGCGGCGGGCTTTGGAAATTGCGGCGGCGGGGGGACACAATTTGATTTTTGTCGGGCCGCCAGGGAGCGGTAAGACTATGTTAGCGAGACGTTTGCCTGGTATTTTGCCGCCGCTGACCTTTGAGGAGGCTTTGGATGTGACTCAAATTCATTCGGTGGCGGGGTTGCTGAAGGATAAGGGTAGTTTGGTGGGCGATCGACCTTTTCGCAGTCCTCACCATTCAGCATCGGGCCCTTCTCTGGTAGGTGGCGGCAGTTTTCCGCGTCCTGGTGAGATTTCTTTAGCACATCGTGGTATCCTTTTTTTGGATGAATTAACTGAGTTTAAAAGAGATGTTTTGGAGTTTTTGCGCCAACCGTTGGAAGATGGTTATGTGACAATTTCTCGAACTAGACAATCGGTGATGTTTCCGGCTCAATTTACTTTAGTTGCGAGTACAAATCCTTGTGCTTGCGGTTATTATGGTGACGCGATTCAACAGTGTACTTGTTCGCCACAAAAGAGGGAGCAATATTGGGCAAAACTTTCTGGACCTTTGATGGATCGGATTGATTTGCAAGTGGCGGTGAATCGTTTGAAGCCGGAGGAGATTACTCGACAGCCGACGGGGGAGGAGTCGGAACCGGTGCGGGTGAGGGTACAGCGCGCAAGGGCGATCGCAACTCACCGTTTTAGGTCAGAATCTAGTTTGCGGTGTAATGCGGAAATGCAAAGCAGCCACATTAACACCTGGTGTCAGTTGGATGATGCTTCTCGAAATTTATTGGAGATGGCGATTCGGAAATTGGGGCTTTCGGCTAGGGCTAGCGATCGCATTTTGAAGGTTGCTAGGACTATTGCGGATTTGTCGGGGGATGAAAGTTTGAAAACCAATCATGTGGCGGAGGCGGTGCAGTATCGGACGATCGATCGGATGCAGTAAGTGAGCTGATTGCTAGTCAACATCATTTGTTGCTAATTCTTGTTCTAAACGTTGAGCAAATATTTGGAATGATTTGACATCTTCTGATGATATATTACCCTTAACTTCCATATTTTGAACTCGCAGGATTTCGCCACGGCTATCTTTAGCAGTAATTGTTAGAGTTTGCCCTTTCATCCAGAGTCGATATCGATCTCCTTCATAAGATCGACCCCCTTCTACTGCTGGAGTTCCCAAGACAGTTAATGCTTGTTTCGCAGTGTCAATTACCAAATCGCAGTATTCGTATAAACGAACCCTACTAGCAAATTCTGGGACTCTATTATTTTTTTCTAATTTTTCAATAATTTCAGCAACAGTCTGAGGAGGGTTCTTTAGATCCTCAGCCTGCTGCCGAATTACCTCAACCATTGATTCTGGGTCATTATCAAAAAGTTGAGTCAGAAATACATCAGGGTGCTGGACTTCAATCCCATAAGGTTCTAAAGCCTCTTGCGGGAAGTGTTTGAGATTATCTGTGACGATGATATTGGCTTTTGCTATTATGGCAGCAGCTAAAACATGACGATCGCCTGGATGATTTGTCATTGCTTCCACCAAACTTGCAGGCACTTCGACCATTGCTTCAGGAAAGGTGTTTTTGATCATTTCCTGAAAACGAGCTGCTTTGAACTCTGTCATTCTTCCTTTTTTTACAAGATTGCGAGTAGCACCATCTAGAATTTCTTGTGAAAAATGAACGCAGTACAACTCAGCCTCAGCAGCACACAGCAACGTATCGCATAGAGGCATAGGGAAAATAACACAGGAGTCTACAATAACAGATAGAGTTTCCATTCTACTCCTGAGCTATTTCGCATACTCCTTCTTCGTAAAACCCCTCCTCTTGAAGAAATTGGCTTAATTCCTTCATTCCTTGGCGACGCTTCACTTGACGCTGTTCCTTGTAGGTAATTACATCTTGAAAAAGGACGCGCCGATGTTTTCCTACTTCGATATAAGGAATTGCTCCCTCCTTTAATAACTTGACAAAAAAGGGTCGCGATACCTTCAGTATCTCAGCAGCCTCCTGCGTTGTCAGTTCGGGATTATGAAGTTCTACCGAGACAGATTGACCTGATGCCATTGCATGCACAATTTGACGCAGAAGGCTGTAAACTGATTCGGGAATCAGTATCTCTTCTCCGTTACTTCCGACTAATTTCGGCTGTGCAGATTCTCTGCTCAGTATTTGCTCTAATTTGTCTATTGATGCTTTTTCGGGTTCTTTAACTAAAACTGACTCTGGCGACGCTTTTTGCCTCGACATAATAAATCTCTCTTTTGATGTGTTTTTCTGGGAGGTAGAAAACCAATCGGCTATAATCAGGAGTTTAAACCCTTGATTTTAGCCACTCACTCTACTGCTCAACACGTTGAGGCTGCAATCAGGCAAAACCTGTGCAGCATGACTGGCAAAGGTTTGTAAGTATTTGTTAGACATGATACTTGGCTTTTCAATTCAATATAACACTACACTTGTTGTAAGTGCAATATCCGCAATAAACGAAATATTCAAAATGTAAATAAAAATAAGTGTACAAATTAGATGCGCGCCAGTTTAGTCCCGGACGCACGGGTGGTCAGGGTTTCGACGCAGTTTATCCTGCGCAGCCGAAGGGTTCAACCACCGGGGGTTTTTTTACGAAAATACTCGGTTAAAACCCTCAGTCTTGGTTAAAAAACCCGGTTTCTCGGTTCGTAGGGCGTCAAAGCATCGATCGCCTTCTGACAATTGGATAACAAATGTATATTTCATGGTTCTGTGTCCTCTGCTTCGATTTGCTTAATTCACCTTGTATAGGGCTTACTCATAAATATTATTCAACATTATTCAACAAAATTATAGTAATCGAAAATCACCAAAATTATAAGTTGTCTTCCGCTTTTCAATGAGGAAAAAATGTGAAAGCATCCACTAGATAAATCCAGCTCAGTCAAACAAGGCGATCGCACTCGATCGCCTTATCTCAAATCATAAAAATTGCCATTTGTCAATAGCCAGTAGCTATTTTTTTTTCCGTTTAGCCTCATCTAACCGTCTGCGATCGCCCCACTCAACCGCAGTCAAATAGGCAACCCCGCCCGTAACCATCAGCAGCAGTAAAAAGGCGACTACAACCAGAACATTAGCAATAGAAAATTCCACAACCCCTCCGACAAACTTCTACTTCACATTAAACCTCTGCCAAAATTACTGTGAAACAGGCCTCAACAGTCTGTTCCAGACAAGCTTTTTAACAGAAGTCTCTTTTAGATTTTAGATCAACTCAGGTTAATTGCTCCTAAATCCCGTACCGGGGAGCGAAGCTGTGGGATCGGGCATCGAACCTGGGTTAGTTGTTATTTGTGATTAGTGATTATCACCAAAAAATAACAACTAACAGTTAACAGTTAACTAAAAACTTCAAATTGCTGGCAACTCTGACAAAATTGTAAACCTCACATGATTAATTGCCAGACTCCCCACAGAAACATTCTCTTTTTTCACAGGAAGACCCTCACTTGTCAGACTTTGAAAGCGAATTCCCTTGCCAATTTCGACATGGTACCAAGCTAAACCCATAAAAAAGCGCAAAGGATAAGGCCCTCTTTCTTGGATGTCATCAGGATTCGATTCCATCGGCACCCAGCCAAAGCCCGGAATGTAAAACTCCAGCCAAACGTGATTGAAATCCGGTTCCAGTGGCAAACCTTTTCTGTCAGCAAAAGCCGGACACTTGTACCGTCCAATTGTGCGACAAGCAATGCCATTTAACCGGGCTAAAGCCAACAAAACCCCCACGTATTCGCCACAGGAACCAATACCACGGCGCAGCACAATATCTGGTGTGTCGATATGTGGTCTAATTCCGTAAGCAAGTTGGTCATAAACAAAATTACGAATGCTCAGCAATTTTCTGAGAATGTTTGTTTCTGAGCCAATAGCAGCCGTTGCAGCCGATCGCACAATCTCCGTATCCATCGCCAAATTATCATTATCCACCAAATACTTAGCTTCAAACTCCGGCGACAGTTTAGGAATCTTTTCCACATCCCTAGGCGACAACTGATACTTAATTGCTCGAACTTCCAACAAAGCCTTCCAGCCAAAAATTCGCCGTTCTCCAGCATGAAGCCGATCGAACTTAAACACCGCTACCCGTTCCCCTTCCTGAATTTCCTCAGTAAAAGGCATCCCAATCGGGGTAATTTGCCTCACCTTTTGCCGATGAGTTTCCGAAGGTAAAGCAATCCGCCACTCCAAATTATCAATTGCTACCTCCTCCAGGGGAGACAGTTCCTCGACATAGGACATTTCCATCAAAAAACCGTTGGAAAGAGCGTAGCCTTCGGCTTGATTGTAGTGAAAATATAAAGGGTGAACAAAAGTGCGATCGCGCTTAGTCAACTGAAAAGGATCTGCCGAATTCGGGTCATCCCGGATATAAAGTTCATCTCCAGCATAGGCCACATAAAGAACTTCTTCCCCAGTTGCCGCATCCTGATGAAAAGCCAAGCCCGAAGGATTTTCAAAGGGTGTCAAAACGCTAAATTTAACATCCCCATTTGCCCGTTCTAAACAGTAAACAGTTTGCTCAGTCTTGTCGCAAACCCAAAGTTCCTCATTCCGCACAGTAATATTTTCCACCCCAATACCAGGAGCGTAAAATCGAGTAATTTCGCGCCCTGTATTGCAGTCAAAAACCAGAATATAGCCCAGTCTCTGACAGGTAACATAAAGTGTAGATTGCCACACAGCAATCCCGTCAGCCGGATAAGAAAGGGAAACAAAATGTTCCGGTTTCAGTTCCCCGACTTTTCCATCCCGAATGGCACCGCGACAGCAACAAATATCCTCATCGCTTGCAAACCAAAGAGTATCTTCCCAGATAGCCAGGCCAGTGGCACCGGCAAACTTAGCTGTTTGACAAGGATTTAAAACAGTAGTGTTGTCAGTTTCTCGATCGATCTCCAATAGTAGCCCTTCTGTCCGATCGACAGCGAACAATCTATTGCCTAAAAACGTAATGCCGTGCAGTGCGTAGACTCCGATGGGTCTGACCATCCGCAGTCGCGAAGGCTCTTGGTCACAGAGAATTGGTGAATCGAGATTCATGCTAAATATATTGCCGATACTTTACAGAAAACCAAAACAGAAAACTAAATTTGTTACTGGTAGCCAAACTCCGAGAGTCCATCTGCAAAATTGCTGACTAAGAGGAGGCCGAATTGCCATCAAAGCGATCGGACTCTGAGAGTTCCACTCCTGTTTAGTGACACCGCAGAGTGAGTTAAATTTGGGTTTAGCTCAGATGATGCCTGATATCAGATTTAACTCCCTCAACTCAACCTGTTGTGATGAATCCAACTCAGTATAAATACTAAGCTACCACGGTCGATCGCCACACAGGATTATATATGTGTCAGATCCTCAAAATTAATAGTATCTACCTGAAGATATAAATTAAGTACAACAGATTACTATATCTAGACAAACTTTGGGTAGAATAAAATCATACGATAAAGTTCCTAGGTTTATCAGAAGGCTGGTCAATCATGGCTTGGACAAAGTGTCATCTAAATACCGTGGCCCTTTCCTTAATTCTGTCTTTGGAGGCAGTTGCCACCGTTAATTTCTCTCTACCAGCAAAAGCTCTTAACAGTCCCACAAACAGCGTCAGTCGCCCTGAGATCCAAGATCAACCCTTACAGTGGCAAACAGTTCAATTATCTTCCCAAACCGGAACGAGACTCAACAGCCAGTCCATAGGAATGACTTGGAATAATTTTCAACCACCCGAACAGGGAGTACCTGGGCGGCGCGAAGGCGGAGGAACACGGGGTTCAAATTGCCCTTCTTCCACCACAGCCTTGATTCCAAAATCAACTATGGGGCGAACCCTTTCACCCAAACCGACTTTTTTTTACTATGTTCCGGTAGCTGTGGACAAAAAAGTCGAATTTGAGTTGGCTGACGAAAAAGACAAGACAATTTACAAAAAAAGTTTTCACATGGTAACTAGCCGTGCTGGTATCGTTAGTGTGAGCCTTGCCAAAGACGGCACTTCGCCAGTCTTGGAAGTGGGCAAAAACTATCATTGGTACTTTTCGATCAAATGCAACCCCCAAAACTCTCAAGAAGATGTTCTCGTTTCCGGGTGGATCAACCGTACTGCACTCGCCCCAAGTTTGAAAACCGAGTTGGATCGATCGTCCGGGCACGATCGTCTCAGCATTTTTACCCAACAAGGTATCTGGTACGAATACCTCGCAACTCTAGCCCAACTGCGCGTCTCCTCTCCCAGCGATGCCAACTTAGCACTCCAGTGGTCAGAAATGTTGAGTTCGGTAGAATTAGGCACAATTTCCCAAGCACCATTAGTCCCAACTAATTTAAATTTTGAAAAGCCAAAATAAACCCAACTTTTTGTTCAAAAGGTGAAACTTGTAGAACTCTCAAATAAGTCCTGACTGTGAGTTGCCAGATTGAAGTGAAATCCGAGCAGTTGCCCAAAATTGGTGCAACGCTATATTCCACCAGATCCTCCTCCCCAAGCACCTAAAGCCACTGACAAGATTTTAGGTGTAGACTTGGGGGTGAAAAGTGAGAACAGATATTTCAGTAACGTCTTTTTGAAAGATGGGCTGGTGCGATCTAGCAGCAAACAAAGTTATTTAACAGCAACAATTAATTATGCGTCGCACTGTCAATATTGTTATGTTTCGGGTTGGGGCCTCACTGCTAAGTGCAGTCTCGATAATTCCCTCCTATGCCCATCCAGCTAGATCCCAAACTGCCGATATTTCTCAGTTGCCCGCCATAAAACCACAGACTGACAATAATTTACCGCCCCAAAATCAGCCAAATTATAATTTTTTAGCCCAGAATTCACCGACAGAGCCAAGAAATCTGCCAGCGCCACCGACAGGGGCAGATCCAAATCGCGATCGCTTTCTGCAACCCACACAGCCACCTTCCCCAGAACCTCCCCCAGCACCGCCACAAATTCAGCCACCATCACCACAGCCACTTCCCCAGCCACTACCTTCGGATCTGATTCAAGTTCAAAAAATTCAAGTAGTTGGGAGTACGATTTTAAACGCCGACGAAATTAAAGCCTTAGTCAATCCGTTAGAGGGGCGTTCTGCCACCCTAGAACAACTCAAACAAGTCGCCGACAAAATTACTGAAATTTACCTGAATCGAGGCTACATCACATCCAGAGCGGTCTTACCGCCCCAAACTATCACCGCAGGGGTAGTCCAGATTCAAGTAATCGAAGGTAAACTCAGCAAAATTGAGGTAGAAGGAACTAAAAGATTGCATCCAGCTTACATCCGCAACCGGATTAGACTCGGTGCCGGAATGCCTTTAAGCACAGCTTCCTTAGAAGACCAACTGCGCCTGCTGCGAGTCGATCCTTTATTTGACAATGTAGAAGCTAGACTGCGGGCGGGTGATAATGAGGGGGAGAGCATTCTCATCGTTCGCGTCTCGGAAGCTAATCCGTTTCAAGCTAGTGTGAGTATTGACAATTACTCGCCTCCGAGCGTCGGTTCTGAAAGATTGGGAGTCAGTTTACGCCACCGGAATATCACCGGAAATGGCGATGAACTGGCGGCAGCTTATTACCGATCGATCGGCGATTCAGACGTATTTGATTTTAGCTACCGCATCCCGCTGAATGCGATGAATGGTACTTTGCAACTGAGGGCTGCACCGAATCGGAATAGTATCGTGCAAGCACCTTTTGACGCTTTTGATATATCGGGAAAATCCCATTTATTTGAAGTTAGCTATCGCCAGCCCTTAGTGCGATCGCCCATCGAAGAATTTGCCTTATCTGGGGGTTTAACTTATCAAACAGGCCGCACTTTCGTGGCGGGGAAACCGACTCCTTTTGGTATGGGCCCGGACTCCAACGGTGTCAGCACTACGACAGCAATTAAACTGGGACAAGACTACATTCGGCGCGACCCCCAAGGTGCCTGGGCCCTGCGATCGCAATTTACGATCGGCACTAGCTTGCTTGACGCCACCAGCAACGAAGGTTCTGTGCCCGACGGGCAATTTTTGAGTTGGCTAGGTCAAGTGCAGCGGGTACAGCGATTGAACAACCAACATTTATTAATTGTGCAAGCAGACTTGCAGTTATCAGCTAATAGTTTGTTATCTTCCCAGCAATTTGTAATTGGTGGAGGACAATCTTTGCGAGGCTATCGCCAAAATGTCCGTTCTGGCGATAATGGCGTTCGATTTTCCATTGAAGATCGGATTACTTTAAAGAGGGATGCTTCGGGTATTCCCAAACTTCAATTAGCACCGTTTTTTGATGCTGGGACAGTGTGGAATGTTCCCAATAATCCTAATAAATTAACCAATCAGACATTTTTAGCTGGTTTGGGTTTGGGTGTACTTTGGGAACCGATACCGCGAGTGAATGTCCGCTTAGAATACGCTTTGCCTTTGGTGAGAATTAGCGATCGCGGAGACAATCTTCAAGATTCAGGGATTTACTTCAATATCATTTATACACCGTGATGGGCAGGGCTGTAACATTGCTATTGTAGAGGCAGCGCATAGTGGCTGCCCCAATCCCTGAAACACATCCAAAATCCTGGATGATATCAATTCCGGTTGTATCGGAATGATTTAACCGCGAAGGCGCGTTCGGCGAAGCCGTTCCCGTAGGGTAGGGCGCGAAGGAAGAGAAGAGAGGATTTTATATGAGGAGGGCCGACAAAGAAAGGCACGGCCCCTGAACAATCATCGTTTGTAGGTTTAACAGAGCGAATTCTGCCTTTAATTTCAATCGCCGACTTCCTCGACAATCGAATTAACAGGTTGAGTTTCCAGCCAGAGTTTGAGTAACAAGAACTCCGCACGATCGCCCAGAACAGTCACAAACACCCCATCAGCGTCCTCAGACTCTGTTCCAATCCATGTACCGCGCAAACTTACTTCTACATATTCAGCATCAGCAACACAAAGGGCGATCGTACCACTGCCGTCGGCGCGGACTTCCGATTCTAGCAAAGACAGCGCTGGTAAATTTGCCGGCAGCAAAAACGCCGCAGTGCTCGGTTCGACGCTAATGCTTTGACCAACTCGCATAGCCAGCACAACTCGCAGCGCCACCAACTGTTCGGGAGATTGAGCCAAACGCTCTAGGTTAAAGCCCGTTTCAGTGTAAGTCAACTTCAGCATATTGACAGCCTTAAAATTTGGAATTGAAAATTTGAAATCGGGAATCGGGAACCCCCCTGACCCCCCGGCCCATTGCCCTATTCACCTATTTGATGTTCATGCCAAAACATTTCGGCAAAAGCAACAGTAGGGTGCATGGGAGCCTTTGGCTTAGCCCGCAGAGGCATTCCAGCTTCTATGGGAGTTCGATCGCCCTTACGAGAATTACACCCTTCGCAAGCAGCCACCACGTTGTCCCAGGTATGCAAACCACCCTTGGAGCGAGGCATCACATGGTCCAAGGTCAAACGCTTGTTACTACCACAGTATTGGCAACAATGACCATCCCGGCGCAATACTTCCCGGCGATTCACCGGGGGCACTTTCCAAAGACGTTCCCTGTCTGCCAAAGTTAAACGGATGTGTTCGGGTACATGAATCGCTGTGCTGGGCGATCGCACCAACCAGCCATTGCCAGTAGTAAAATCGAGAGGTTCAGCTTTGCCAGTGACTAAAAGTACGATCGCCCGTTTGATGTTGACACGGCTCATCGGCAGATAATTTTTAGAAAAAACCACTACAGATTGCCTTAATACATCAGTTGCTACAGTCATGGCTTGCTTCTCCTCATCAATTTTGGATGTTGGATTGGGATATGAGATTTATCGCCAATGGTGGCGAAATCTCATTTCTGGCTAGTTCCCGAAGTCAGTCAATTTAAGATTTGAGACATCATATCAATTCCGGTTGTATCGGAATGATTTAACCGCGAAGGCGCTAAGGACGCGAAGGAAGAGAAGAGAGAGTTTAATACAGGACGATGAAAAGAGGATTTGATATCAGGGAATCTGTCACATTTCTCATCAAAAGCCCCCGCTTCTCTTAGTGGAAAGCGGGGGCTAGAAAAACTGCTAAAGGCAAATTTTCATCCTATCCTGGTACTGTCGTTTAGCAGTACCTCCCGCTTCGCACATTTCCCTGTGGCTGTGCCACTTCCAGACCGTCTCGGCCTAGGTCTTTATGATTAATTTCTGCAACTTGTCCTAATCCAATATAACTGCCTTTAAACAGGCTCTCGCCAGTCAACGACGTTTCTGTTACCACCACAAATCCAGTCCTGACGTGGCACCGTGAGGATTGGGGACGATCTTCGGGGCGATCGCACTTGGGTTGATAGTTGGAGTAGGGGGGGAGAAATTTCACAGAAGGCGGAAAGTCCTAAGAGAGGTTTAAATCTAGCTGTAAACATACTACACTGATATTACACATATGTCCACCCCGTCACGGAGAAAAAAATATGCATACCCTACCTAGAACTTCAACCACCGAAATGGAAGTTACCAGCATTCGACTGGAGAGGGATCTCAAAGAAAGACTCAAAGAACTCGCAGGAAATCAAGGCTATCAAGCGTTGATTCGAGATTTGCTCTGGAATTACGTGCAGCAGAAGTCTGGAGAGTATCGCCAGATGTTTTCGCGATCGGATATTCGAGCCAGCATTGATGCCACAGCACAGCAGGAGGAGCGCTGCGCCCTTACAGGAAAATTGATCCGACCCAATGAGCCGATGTTATTAGGACTGACCACCCACGGCGAGATGGTACCCTTAAGTATAGGTAGTTTGGCTGGATAGACCAGTCGATCGAGAAATTTCACAAATTTTGGTAGGGGCAATCCCACACCCGGTTGCCCCTACACAGCCTTCAACTAGGAGTAAACAACCCGGTTTCTTTGATATTTATATGTAAGTCCTATTAAAAAAAGCAGATGCAAATTCAAATAATCCTGAAAACGCGCTATTTAAAGTCGATCACGCTAATGACACTGATGAGTGGATGTGCAGCCACTCCATCCCCCGAACTTTCATCTCCCACTCCTGTCACCGCAGCTTCGCCATCGCCGATTAAAGTCGATCGACCATTAATAGTCTCTGCCGAAAATCCGCCAACCACCACAAACAGCAAAATCCAACAGTACCTCAACAGCTTAACATCCCAAGGATTTGCCAAAGAAAACCAAGGAATTTGGATACAATCCGGCAACACCTTACTAGCAAATCATCAAGGCACAAAACCTCTGCCCGCCGCTTCAATTACCAAAGTAGCAACATCCCTCGCAGCCCTACAAAAATTCGGACCAGAACATGAATTTATCACCTTAATTGGCACTACCGGAAACATCGAAAACGGCGTATTAAAAGGCGACTTAATTATCCAAGGAAGCCAAGATCCATTTTTTGTGTGGGAAGAGGCGATCGCCCTAGGAAATACCCTAAATCAAAAAGGCATCAAACGAGTAACTGGCAACCTCATCATAGCCGATAAATTTTACATGAACTTTGAATCAAACCCTCTGAAATCAGGAGAACTGCTCAAAGAAGGATTGAACAGCCAAATATGGTCTGCCGAACCAGCAGCCCAGCATCAAACACTGCCTCCCAACACCCCCAAACCGCAAGTAACAATTGAGGGCACAGTCAAAGTTTTGCCCGCAGTCCCCGACAGCGTAAAACCTTTAGTTAAACATTATTCTTTGCCCCTAGCTGAACTCATCAAAAAAATGAACCAGTACAGCAACAATTTGATGGCAGATATGTTAGCCGATAGTGTCGGTGGCGCAAAAATAGTCGCCCAACAAGCAGCAGCAGCAACAGGAGTTCCCCCCGCAGAAATTCAACTTGTCAACGGTTCCGGCTTAAGCGAAGACAACCGGATTTCGCCTCGCGCCGCCTGCGGTTTATTTTTAGCATTAGAACGCTATCTTCAACCTTATAATATGACAGTTGCCGATGTTTTAACCGTAGTAGGAAAAGACAAAGGGATACTGTCAGAAAGGCCGTTACCAAAACTAGCAGTAATCAAATCAGGAACTTTGGATAATGTCAGTGCTTTAGGGGGAGCATTACCAACCCAGAAACAACAAACTGTCTGGTTTGTAATTATGAATGGGGGCGCTAATGTCGAAGTATTTCGCACTCAACAAGAAGTATTGTTAAAAGGCTTTTTGAGTGAATGGGGAACAGTTCCAGCCTCACCGCCCGAATTAACAGCAAATCCTGCGAGAAATAGTAAAGTATCTCGTAGCGAAATTGTCAATTGACATCAAATTTGAGGAGTCAACTGCAAACACCATCATAACGCGAAGCAAGAACAACATCTTAATCTGTCTCTTCTCTCTCTTCCTTCGCGTTCTTAGCGCCTTCGCGGTTCGTTTAATCTAACTCCATTGTGCCTAGGATCGATCGCCCTATCGCGCGAAGAAAGAACAACATCTTAATCTGTCTCTTCTCTCTCTTCCTTCGCGTTCTTAGCGCCTTCGCGGTTCGTTTAATCTGACTCCATTTTGCCTCGGATCGATCGCCCTAGCCACCACAATCCCGATCGCACTTTCAACCCGGCCAATATATCGGTGTAAGTCATAAGCAACAACCACCTGTCCCGCCGGCGAAGCATGAATCAAACCCAGATTCCCGTCCGCATTTCGATAAACCAAGCCAGTATGGGTGACATCCAATCCTTTCACATCCGTAGCTACCGCCACAATATCCCCTGGTTTTAAATCAGAATAAATATTTTTAATCTGATTTTTTGGTATGTAATTAACTGTAGATTTAGCCAAATCAGTTTCAATGTTAACAATGCACTGATAAGTAGCTTCATCCTGCCGCATTTGGGGATAACTGCTGCGGTGCTGACTCATAAAATTGAGTTTTTTATCAAGAGGTACTCCTCCCAACTTGGCTGTGATATTTTCTACATTTGCGCGTTTTTGATTGTCATTTATCCATTCCGAAAAATAGTGCAACCGGCTGCAATAACCGTTAATTTTACCGTTTAAATAGCGCTGAGACTCAATCCTATTTACAAAATTTGGATAATCGTAATCTTGGGCGGCCACACCCCGTGCGATCGCCAGTACAGTTTCGACAAATAAGACGCAATCAAACTTGTCTAAAGTGATGACTAATTTTTCGGTCCCGGATTTATCTAACAAACCCTCAGCGTAGGGTTGACCGAGAAAATAATCGCCGATCGCCTGTACAATTTCTCCCATGGGGCGAGCCTGCAAATTTTGTTGTTTTGCATACTTTACAACCCGCTCAAAACGTGCTATTTGTTCAGGATCTGCAACGGTTTCTGTAGTAATATGATTGGCATCAGGTTGTCTGACCAACAAGTCAAGCAATTGAGTGTAGGAAATTTGGGGTAAATTTTTTAATTCCCAAAACCAACTACTGCTACTGAAAATAGTTGGCTGGTTTGTTACCTCCACATTTGGGCTTGCTTCTGTAAACTCTGGCGACAGATCCGCGTTGCGTCTGGCTGTTTGTAGATGGACAATAGGTTCAGCAGCAGCAGATTGGGGGACAAATACCACAACCGAAGGTATCAAAGAATTACTAACGCCAACTATTGTTAATCCCAAAACAGCCAGCCCCCAAAAATTTCTCATATTTTTCAATGGATGTTGTTTCAACGGAGTGCTATCCTGAGATTTTTACAATTACCAGAACTATCAATCAGCCCATAAAACATTGAAAACTGGCAAAAACTGAGTCGATCGACACAGTTGTCATTTAGAGGCCGCTTCATTATACACTAATCCTGCGAGTTTGATACCACACCACTGTAATGCAAGTAGACCGACGCCGCCGCCCTATCTCCCCCAGACGCCCAACCACCAAAGGACGTACCAGCCCAGGACGCCCAACTAATCAGCGTCCATTCAAGTCCCGTCGCCGACGGAGAACGACTTGGGCTCGGTTAAAATATCGCAATATTCTGTATTTAATTCTAGGGGCGATCGCGATCGGTTGGATCGTCACACTACCATTTAGAGGTCGTCGTCCCATGGAACCGCCTATAATCTCGCCTCAAGAGATGATCGCCCCACCGACAATTTCCACACCAGAAAATGTAGTAGACTCCAATTCCGATAGTAGCTTCACCTATAATATCAAAACACCGCCCAATCCAGTTTATTCTCAAGAATTGCAAGTTATTGTTGATGAAGCAGTGCAGATTGCGGTCTCCAAAGGATTACCCGTAGAACCACTATCAATTAGCTTGGTGGATGTCAGCAATTCCCAAGCCCACACCTTCGCCGGATATCAAAATCAAACCCTGAGATTTCCCGCTAGCGTGGCTAAATTATTTTGGATGGCGGCCTTTTACTCAGCCATGGAAAAAGGCATGATCGCTGAAAAAGAATCGGCTTTTACTTCCGATTTAGAACAAATGATTCGTGTTTCCAACAACGACGCAGCTAGCCGAATTTTAGACAATATTACCGATACAGAATCCGGGGACAAACTAGCAGGAGAAAGCTGGGAAAATTGGCTAAAAAAAAGGAATCAAATTAATACATTTTTTCAATCATCTGGTTATGAAAATATTAGTTTAACCACCAAAAATTATCCAATATATTATTTAAATCAAGAACAGCCTACAGGTCGGGAATTGCAGTTGCAAGGAGACCTGGCTCAGCCAATTCGGAATCAAGTAACTACCGATCAAGGAGCCAGATTAATGTATGAAATTTATACCAGACAAGCTGTTTCCAGCATCGCCAGTCGCAAAATGGCTTACTTGCTGACGCGAGATTTAGACCCCAAGGCTTGGAAAAATGACCCTAGTAACTCAATACAGGGATTTCTTGGGGAATCTTTGCCAACTAATATTTATTTTGGTTCTAAAGTGGGTTATACTTCCAAGTGTCGCAGCGAAGTGGCGTTTGTCAGGACTTTAGACGATCGAGCGATTTATATCTTAGTCGTTTTCGCTGACGATGCGGCCTATGCCAAGGATGAAACCATATTTCCGGCAATTTCGCGATCGATTTTCGATCGCCTGAATACTCGTAATCCCCAAAAATAATATTCAGCAATAAAATCATTGTGGGGTAGGCATGGTGTCTGCCCTTGAAAAGTTATGTACTTTTCATTCTGCTTCTTTATTGTTTATTTATGATTTAACTGGGGCGAAAGGATTCGAACCTCTGAATGGCTGGACCAAAACCAGCTGCCTTACCACTTGGCGACGCCCCAATGTCTTAACCTTTATTATCTTACCATTGGGATGCCGGAATTTGTCAAGGGGTTTGACAAAAAAATTTGAAAATTTGTCTGGAAGACGATCGCCCGCTCTTGTTCAAGTCTTGCTCACAGAGGGGAGAGCGATCGGGATTTTAATCCTGAACTCCGCTCCCTGTCCTGTTTGTGAGATACACTCCAAGCTCCCGGAGTGTTTTTCTACCACAATTTGATAACTGATCGACAAGCCCAGTCCAGTTCCCTTACCCACAGGCTTTGTGGTAAAAAATGGGTCAAACAAGCGACCTTTGGCTTTTTCTGTCAATCCTGGGCCATTGTCCCGAATCCGAATCAGCACAAATTGACCGCTGGATTTGACCCAGGATGTTTCCTGGGAGTCGGTTCCCACTATCGCCGTCGAAATTTCGATCTTCTTGGGTGTGGGCTGATGTTCCAAGGCGTCGATCGCATTGCCGATCACGTTCATAAATACTTGGTTGAGTTGACTGGGGTAACACTCCACCTTTGGCAACTCGCCGTAATTTTTGACTACTTCAATGGGAGAAATCTGCCCGTTGGATTTCAAGCGGCTGTTCAAAATCAGCAAGGTGCTATCTATGCCTTCGTGAATGTCCACGGGCTTCATCTCGCCTTCGTCGTGTCGCGAGAAGTTCCGCAAAGAAACGACTATTTTACGGATGCGTTCGACTCCCATTTCCATGGAAGACAAAATTTTCAGCAAGTCGGGGATGACGAAATCCACATCAATTTCTTCGCTCTTGTGGAGAATTTCGGCGCAGGGTTCGGGGTAGTGTTTTTGGTACAAGCGCAGCAAATCCAGCAGATCTTTCATGTACTGCTCGCAGTAAGTCAAGTTGCCGTAAATAAAGTTTACCGGATTGTTAATTTCGTGGGCGACACCGGCCACCATTTGACCGAGAGAGGACATTTTTTCGTTTTGGATGAGTTGAGCTTCTTTTTGCTGCAAATTCAGCAATGTTTCGCTTAGTTGGCGGGCTTGAGTTTGAGCGGCTAAGGCAGTGGCGCGACTTTGGGCATAAAGTTCGGCTTGGTCGATCGCGATCGCCAGTTGGTCTACCACCGCTTGCAGCAATTCTACTTCGCTCCAGGACCACTCCCGGCGGTTGCTGTAGTGATTGCAAACAATTGCTCCCATTTGACCGGCGCGAGTCTTGAGCGGTAGCAGCAGCTTGGACGCAATCCCCAAATCTGCCAAAAAAGCTTGGGTGGGCGGCTCAATGCAGGTGGTATTTGCCACATCGCCGATCCTCAGCGGTTGGCGGTGACGAATTTTTTCACCCAGGAGCGTGATTTGGGCGATCGGGTAATCTGCTAGTCTGTCCTTCAACTCTGGATTTGCCGCCTCGTGGGTCATCGCAAAGCTCTCCTGGTTCTGGGGTGAGACTGAGTACCATAAAAAGTAGCATTGGTCAATCTGTAATAAGTTACGAATTTGGTTGACGGCAGTATCTAAAATTTTGTCGAGGTCCAGGGAGTTTCGCATTTGGCTGGCGAGACCAAACAGCAAACCTTCGGGCCTACTCAACAATTCTTCGCGAGCTTTCACCCGATCGATCCCCACAGCAATCACGTTAGCCATGGAGGCGATCGCCTCTAGGGTTCCCTCCGTGGTTGCATGGCGGCAGCACAGGGCCATCACTCCCACCAGTCGCTTCTCCACAATCAGACCGCTTGCGATCGCAGATGGCATCGACAGCAGCCACAGGGGGGCTGTGGACAGTTTTCCTGGTTCTGTTCGCATCCACTCCTCTATTTCCAATTCCCAGGCTGGATTGCTCAGTCCTGAAGCAGCTTGCAATTCTAGTCGATCGGTCTGCCGGTTCAAGGTCCAGATGCTCGCCGCTGTGGCGTCTAGGTGTTTGACTATGGCGTCGATGCAGCCCTTGAGCATCGTCGGTATAGTCCCACCTTGTCCCAGGGTCGTACCCACTTGAGCTTGCAACGTGGACAGGCGCGATCGCTCTTGGCTTTCTCGGAGCGCTATTTCTACTTGCTGCTGGTCGATGATGGCCGTTTCCCACGGATAAATTGATGTCCCACCCTCACCAAACACAGAGAGATTTTTGGTGCCAAATATCTTTGTAGCTTCCTCTGGCTTCTGTACGCCAGAGAAGAATTCGTCCACAGACGATCGCTCTAATTCCGGTAATTCTCCTGAATCCTCCTTGGTTGGTTCTAGCTTAGTGCCATGTTCCTGGGCTTGGGCTAGTTGGCAACGCAGTTCCACCAGAGTAGCAATTTGCCGACTCAAAGCTTCCACAGCATTTATTGCTTCTTTTGTCAAGTCTTTCGGTACGGTATCCATGACCGAGAGGATTCCCAGCATTTCTCCGTCCTTGGTGACGATCGGCACTCCGGCGTAAAATTTCACAAAAGGGTCAGAGGCGACTAGATGATGACTGGCAAATCGGGGATCGGTGGCAGCGTCTCGGATGATGCTAACTTCGGAGTGAGATGCGGAGAGTCGATCGAACTCTTGAGGGTTTTGACTGATCGCGAGGGCACAAAAATTGAGGTAGTGGTGGGTAAAAGTGCGATCGAGACCTACCTGAGACTTGAGCCAGTGGCCGTTAGAGTCATTCAAACTCACAACAGCCATAGAACTCTGAGTCATCTGAGCAGCTAAGCCCGCCAAATCATCGAAACAAGCCTCCGAAGCAGATCCCAGGATCTGATACAGGTCTATATTTTGGAGCTTTAACACTTTTTTCGTAAAAGGCAAGGGTGCTTTCATGTGTAACTGCCCGTTGAGTTGCTTTTGCTAAGAATTATCAATAGAGAACAGAATTAAAAGGCATAGATTGTGGTTTGGGCAGACTGTAGCCTAGTGGCATCTAGGATCATTGTGCCTGGTTTAGAGATATGTGGGAAATTGGGAGTTGGGGGACTGAGATCGTTACTTAGATTTAGTTTATTCATTCAGTATAAATTTTTTCTAACGTATTTATATCAGCGATCGGCGTTGTCACACTGGTAGATTAAAATCCTGAGAGTGTGTCACAATACCAGTGTCCTACTCCTAGCCATGATGCCTGCTGAAGTACAGCTAGAAAATTCAGTGGAAAAATTTTAACGTGTTAAATTTAGTAACAATAGTTGGTAAAATTCGTTGGAAGCGATATCATTCACCCTCTGGTGCATCGGTCGAAATTAGGGCTGGCGGTGAAGGCGAGTCAGTCGCACAAGGCGGATGAATGCTCCCAAGCCACATTGGCGCATCCGACGCGCCAGTAGCGGTAACAACTCACAAGTAATCGGGATAGCAAAGCATTGGCAGTTAGTCCCTCTGGGGAAAACTCAAAAATGAAACAGTGAAATTATGTTGCATACTTCTTGAAAGAAGTATAAATAGATTATAGATTGGGGAGAAGAATATGTCTGCAAGTAGCAGCTTACCAACTATTCTGGCTGTTGATGATAGCGCGGTAATGCAAGGATTGGTCAAACAGGCTTTAAGCAAAGAGTTTCGGGTGCTGGTGACTGACAATGCGGTGGATGCTTTGTCAACTATTTATCACGAACAAGTTGCGGTTTTGCTACTGGATGTTTCAATGCCCGGTATTGACGGATTGGAACTCTGCCGCACCGTGCGTAGTTTACCTCAGTTTCAGAACTTGCCCATCGTCATGCTGACAGGGCGAGATGGAGCTTTTGATAAGGTACAGGGGCGCTTGGCTGGAGCAACGGAGTATTTAACTAAGCCCTTTGATGCCGATATGTTACGCGAGGTAATTCATAAATTTATCAAGCAATAAGTTCTAAATTTTAAATTTAGCCAACAGGAAAGGAGCGATGGCGCTAATGGGCAGAATCTGTTGGACAGCACCTAGGGCGATCGCCTCCTTGGGCATCCCGAAGACAACAGAGGTAGCTTCGTCTTGGGCTATTGTCAAACCACCAACTTTGGCGATCGCCAACATTCCGTCAGCACCATCTCTGCCCATACCTGTCAGCAACACCGCCGCAGCAGCGCGATTATAAAAATTAGCTACTGACTTAAATGTCACTGTTACAGAAGGGCAGTGTCCACCGACAGGAGGAGCTTCTGAATAAACAAATCGCCCTTTAGAGTCCAATTCTAAATGAACTTTTTCCGGTGAAAAATAAATATTCCCCGCCAGCGGCAATTCCCCAAAAGCAGCTATCTTAACAGGTAGTTTCGATTCATGGCCCAGCCAATCAACTAATCCTTGCAAAAAACCTTCACTAATGTGCTGGATACAAATTATAGGCACGGGGAAATTAGCCGGAAGCTTAGAAATAATCCCGTGCAATGCCTGTGGCCCGCCTGTAGAAGCCCCTATAGCCAATAGTTTAATAGTGGGAGATTTGACATTTTCTGGGGAAAATTGGTAAAGAGAAACTGGTAATGGGTTAATTTTTTTGAAATTTTTGTTAATAGGTTCGGTGGGTACGAGTTTTTGATGCCGCGTAAATACTTTCACTCCTGACAGGATTTTAATTTTAGCGATTAATTGATTAGTAAGGCGATCGTAATCTGACGCTAACCCGCCCATCGGTTTGGGAAAAACATCCAATGCACCTGCTTTTAACAGTTGAAATACATTATGAGTATCATCGGCTTGCACGGAAGCACTGATGACTAAAATTGGTAGAGGATATTTCTTCATTACTTCTTGGGTAAATTCTAACCCGTTCATCGGTGCCATATTTAAATCGGTACAGATGACTTGTGGCTGAAGTTTTGGGATTAATTCTAGTGCTTCTAATCCGTTGCAAGCAGTACCGACAACTTTGATTTCTGGGGAGGAGTCAAAAATTCGTTTGAGGATGATCGTCACTACTGGAGAATCTTCAACTAATAATACTTTAATAGGCGATAACATCAGTTTTTAGGGGAATGGGGAATTAATTGGGCCTAGGGCGTTGACTGTTAACTGTTAACTGTTAACTGTTGACTGTTAACTGTTAACTGTGAACTGTTAACTGTTAACTGTTGACTAATGACTAATAATTAATGACTAATAATTAATAACTGTTGACTACTAACTAATAACTAATGACTAATGACTAATGACTAAACTAACCTTTTTAAAGTCTCTACCAACACATCTTGATTAAAAGTACCTTTAGGAATATAAGCATTTGCCCCGGCATCAGCACCTCTCTTTCTATCTTCATCCGAAGCCAAAGAAGTCACTAAAATTATCGGCAAATCACTGTATTTTTGTTGCTGACGAATCTTAACAGTCAGTCCCAAACCATCCAAATTTGGCATTTGCACATCAGAAATCACCGCATCAAAATTGCGAGTTTTTAATTTATTGAACGCATCCAATCCATCTACGGCTGTCACCACTTCATAACCTGCACTTTCCAGGATGCGTTTTTCTTGAGTGCGGGTGGCGATCGAGTCTTCTGCTAAAAGTATAACTTGTTTTCGGCTGGCAGTCTCCATGGGCGATCGCAAACCAGCAATAGTACGCGACAAAACTTGCTTGCGTACCGATTTTATCAAATCCTGGGGATTCAGTACCATACAAACTTCCCCGTTACCAAGAATTGTTGCACCGGAAACATTTCGCACCCTTTTTAGTAATTTACTTTGAGGTTTAATCACCACATCCTGTTCGTCTATTAAAGCATCTACAAATAATCCCAATCTTTCCTCTCCTATCTTTAAAATAATACAAGGAATTTTTCCCGAATTTGAACCCATAAATTCCTTGGGTGTATGGGGGTAAATTTCGTTCCAATTTTCCTCTTTACCAGCCCGATTTTGCATCCAGGTTTGATTATTTAATTCCAGTAAATCTCTCAGGTGAGACACTGACAGAGGCTGACCTTTTAAAAGTACAGTTTCCCTACCTTCCATAGCAAAAATATCAGAAAAAGAAACTAATTGTGCTGTTTCTACAAACTCTAGTGGCAGACCATAAGCAATGTCTTCAACTACGACAATCAATACATTCGCTGTAGCTAAAGACGTACTTAGTTGCAATCTAAAAGTGCATCCTTGTCCCGGCAAAGAATCCACTTGAATAGTACCTTTCAAGGCTTCAACATTAGTACGGACTACATCTAAACCAACCCCACGTCCCGATACTTCAGTCACAAATGTTCTGGTCGAAAAACCAGGAGCAAAAATCAAAGATTGCACTTGACTTGTGGTCATAACTGCCAGTTGTTCTAAGGTACAAATATTACGTTTGATTGCCGTTTGTTTAATACGCTCAAGATTTAGTCCTCGACCATCATCAGCCACTTCAATAATCACGTTACTGGCTATAGAATAACCTTTTATACGGAGAGTTGCCACAGGAGGTTTGCCAACTTTTTTGCGTTCTGCAACAGTTTCAATTCCGTGGTCGATCGAATTCCGAATCATGTGCATCAAAGGGTCTTTCATTTCCTCTAAAATGCGTTTGTCTGCTGTAGTTTCGCCTCCTTCAATCACTAAGGCAACTTCTTTACCTTCCCGTTTTGCTAAGTCTCTTACAGTTCTAGAAAATAAATTAAAAATAGTAGATAAAGGCAGCAGTCTGAGAGTGCGAATTCCTGATTCTAGTTCCTCGGCAATTATTTCAAGTCTCGCCGTATCTTCATACACTAAATTTTTCAAGCGGTTGACTAAAATGCCAAGCCGTTCTAAACGTTCTTGGGTACGTTGACAGTAATTCTGCAATTGCATGAATTTATCATTTTCTTTCATCCTGTTTTCATCTATTTGTATCTGATGAAAAGTCAAGCTAGTGACAAAATATTCTCGACTCCACTCTTCCCACAAAGTCGTAATTTGTTCGATATCTGCCACTCGGTGTCCCAGTCGAGTTTTGGTGACAGTAAGTTCCCCAGCTTGAGTCATTAAATCATCTAAATTTTGGGTAGCAACGCGAATGGTTTCTATACGATAAGATGAGGTGGATAAGGCGGTGGCAGGGGATGGTGAATCCGAAGCATTTGACACCGAAGGGGTAGGCAAGTTTTGAGCTTGCAGCAGCAATTCTTGCTCGGATTGTAGAGGTAAAAAAGAATAATTATTTTCTAAATTAACGACTTCTGAAGTTTCAATACTTGTTTCTATTTCTGTGGTAGAATGCTCAGTAATTGGGGTTTCTACCAAGGGGTTTTCTGATTCTGGTGATTTTGAAGATGCTGCTTCTACTATGGGGCTAGTAACTTGTGGTTGTGGTTGACTAGAAGCACCCATCATGCTAGCGAGGATGTAAAATGTATTAACTCCCGAATCTTCGCCCGTTACAGCTTCGTCAACTAGCTTGCGGATGGCTTCTAAACCTTGGGAAAGTCGATCGCTAATATCTGAAGTTAGTTGAGTTTCTCCGCGCTTGACACCTCCCAAAATATGTTCCATTTGATGAGCTAAAGATGCCACACTTTTTACTCCTAGCATCCCCGCATCACCTTTGAGAGAATGGGTTTCTCTCAGTAATTCTTCTAATTTAGCGGCATCCCCTGGGTGTTCTTCCAAATACAGCAATCCGTCATCGAGTTTCTGCAAGTGTTCTTCACTAGCAATTTTAAATACATCTCGGAGTTCTTCATCTTCAATTATCATAGCTATTTTTAAGAATTGGGAATGGGGAATGGGGAATGGGGAATTGAGAATTGGGAATTGACAACTTACTACACTACAGACTTGAGATTTAATGCAGCTTCATTAAGTTTTTGAGTGCCAATTTTGACTTGAGAAATCCCACTGACTGTTTGAGATGCTGCTTGATTGAGAGCATTCATGGTATCACCTACTTGCTGAATCGCGATCGCCTGCTGTTTAATATTAAAAGAAATTTGCTGGTTGCTCGTAAACACGAGATTGCAAGCTTCCCTGACACCCGTAAAAGCTTCTGCCGTATCTCGTGCTGTTTTCACCCCTGCTGCTGCGGTTTTTTTGCCATCTTCCGTGGCTTTCACCGTCGAGGCGATCGCGCTCTTAATTTCTGGAATAATACCATTAATCTTCTGCGCTGCTTGTTGACTTTCATCTGCTAACTTACGAATTTCGCTGGCTACCACTGCAAAACCTTTACCGTACTCGCCGGCTCTGACTGCTTCGACGGCTGCGTTGAGAGCTAAAATATTGGTTTGGCTAGCTAAATCGCTCACCAAACTTGCTAAACTAGAAATATTTCCAATCTGACTTGTACTGTCATCGAGTCGATGATTATGCTGGGAAATTACCACCACAGCTTCTTTAAGATGTAGCATTTGATCGAGAGTTTGCTCTACCATTTCCGTACCTTGTTCCACGAGATTTAAAGCTTGGCGAGCAGCAGTCGCAACCGCCTCAGCTTGCTCCACCGTTTGGTAAGAAGACAGGGCCAAATTTTCTAAAGTTGTAGTGCTTTCTTTCACTGAGACAAATTGACGACCAACTATTTGTTCTTGTTCATTCATATTAGATACTATTTCTAGGGAAAATGAAGATATTTGGTATACCAAAACCTGAATTAATTTCACCAGATTTTGTAGTATTAAAAGTCCTAAAGGCAGCACAGTACCTAGGGATAATATAGTAACTAGCGTTCCTATTATTTTGAACCATAAAATAGAATCAAATAGGGAATTTTTGTCTACCTGATGGACAATTACAAAAAATCTTTGCTTGTTGTCTTTGATGGGAAATATTGTATAATAACTAACTACTCTATCGCTGAGTTCGACATTGCCTTGACCCCCGGAAAGTATTTGATTAACTATATCTTCTGAATAATCTTTGTGCAAATTCTCATCGGTTTTTATTTCCGAACCCCATTCTTTCTCAGGATTTGAATGGTGGATATAGTAACCATCTTGATTTAACATAAAAACTTGGTCTGCATCTTGATGCTTGAGTTCTTTAGCAATATCAATCAGACTTTGACCCAGAGCATTAGCAATCAAAATGCCTTTTCTTTGTCCTTTGGTATCAAAAATTGGAGTAGCGTAGCGAATTGTTGGTTTGTAAGGAATTTCTATTTTGCCGTATTCCTGATTGAGATTAAGTTGGGAGACATATATTTCTCCTGGTTTGAGTTTCATAGTTAAATAAAAGTAATCTCTCTCTGCTTTATTTTGTAATTGGTTATCCGGAAGAATTTTAATATTTTTACCATCAGAATCTACACGAACAAGTTCGTTACCTTTTTCGTCTATGTAACGCAATTGCATATAATAGGGCTTGACTTCCATCAGTGATGAAAAGATGATTTGCATTCGCTCGACCCAATTTTGATAAGTTGAATTACTTTCTCTGTCTACTCCATTGCCCTCCCTCGCTCTAATAATACCCTGGATCGGGGAAGATTTGCCGATAAATAAAATATCATAACTAAAATTTTCAAATTTATTAATCATTTGATTACCGCTAGATTTAACACTTTCATCAAGACTTAATAATGCTAAAGATTTCAGGGCGGCAGTGGAGGAATAAACCCCATAAAAACCCACAATCAATAAGGGAATTAAGGTACTTAAAATTAAGAGTATTAGCAGTCGGTACTGGAGTTTTGTGAAAAGTTTTTTAATCATTAGTAATGGGGAATATGAAAGGGCTAATTGGTTGGAAATGACGGGTGAATTTTGACTACTGATTACACTGATGATTTGAGATTTTGGGCGGCTTTATTAAGCTGTTCGATTCCGAGTTTGACTTGAGAAATGCCGGTGGCATTTTCCTGGGCGGCGAGGTTGAGAGAATTAACGGCATGAACTACATCCTGAATGGCGATCGCCTGGTCTTTCGCAGTAAAAGAAATTTGTTGGCTATTCAAAACAATGCGATCGATCGCCTGTGCTACACCAGCAAAGGCATCGGCAGTTTTTCGCGCAATTTTTACTCCACTATCCACGGTTTTTGCTCCATCATCCGTCACCATGGTTGTGGAACTAATTGATGTCTGGATGTCGGCAACTAAAGCATTAATTTTGCTAGCAGATTCCTTGCTTAAATCTGCCAATTGCCGAATTTCTGTAGCAACAACTGCAAATCCTTTGCCACTTTCACCAGCCCTCCAGGCTTCGATGGCAGCATTAATCGCTAACATATTTGTTTGATTGGCTAAATCGCTAACTAAACTAGAGATATTACCAATGCGACTTGTTTGCTCGCTCAAAAGCAAAATTTGCTTTTCAATTGCTGCAACATTTTGTTTCAAATTTGCCATTTCTTTGAGGGTATTCTGTACTGCTTGACTACCTCCGGTGGTGAGCGCGAGAGCTTGTTTGGCTCCCAGAGCAGCGGCTTCTGCTTGGGAAGCACAAGCCCTGCTTGATTCACCCAATTCATCCATTGTACTAACAGTTCGCTCCACAGCATATAGTTGTTGACTGGCGATACGTTCTTGTTGTTCGACGGTGACAGCAATCTGTGAGGAAGAATAGGCGATCGTCCGCACAATTTTATTCACTGATCTGGTAGTTCGACTAGCGACAAAAGTTGCCATGGCGCTGACAACAGCAGCAGTTAGTCCAACTCCTCCTATCAGAGCAAATAGCAATTGTTTTTGGGGAGCAAATACGTTGTCTGTATCATTGGCAATCAGGACACTCCAACCCAATTTCGGCATATTGGTTGATTTTTCAATTTCAATAGGAGCATAAGTCAGCAGTTGTTGTCCTCCGCGAATCTTATCGATGTCTATGAGACTGTTGATTTTATTGGCGGCCTGCATTGTCGCAAAAACACTATAGTCTGAACGTGCCTCTCTGCCCAGATGTTCGATTTCGGTGGCAGAAAAAAACTTGCCATTGCCATCAATTAAATGATACTCATCTGCTTCTAGTCCTTCGGAGTCTCTGATTAATTTTTCTTTGTTTTCCTGAAAAGCCTGTTCTAAATATGTTATGGGCGTGCGACTTCTCAGAATTGCGATAGTTTTTCCTGTATTAATTTCGACTACAGGAGCCGCAGCAAAAATAGAGTATTTGCCAGTGATAAATGATTCTCTCGGTTGCACTATCGTGGGAAGATTAGTTTTAACTACTTCCTGAAAATAATCCCGTTTTCCCAAATCTATAATTGGCTCTCCGCTGGATTGTAAAATAGTATTTCCCTGAAGATCGGCGATGGCAATGCTGTCGTAACCTTCCCCTTTTTTTACATATTTATCTAACAGAGCTTGTTTTTGGCTCTTGGAAGTAGTTTCGCTGACTCTGGGATCGTTCAGTATACTTAAATTAGCTAGCTCCTGAACATCTAAGTACCTTTCAAAAACAAAATTACTGAGATCGTGGGCTATGGCCACGGCTCGTGACTCTTGATATTTAATTACATAATTATTTAGGTTCTGATTGGCAAAGAAAAAAGTTATGGCTCCCGTTAAGATAGCTGGAAGTGTACCGAGGGCGAGAGCAAATGCAATCGCTTTAATTCTTAAGGATATATTTGGCATTTTTTTGAATTTCTCATAATTAAAAAATATCATGAATTACACAGGGTCAGGGTGGGGCATAAATTAGAAATATCTTACACAACTGCTTTCAAGTCTAAGGCTGCTTCATTCAATTTTTTAGTCCCGATTTTAGTTTGACTGATACCGCAAGCTGTTTGAGCTGCGGCTTGATTCAGGGAGTTCATAGCTTCCACCACTTGTTCGATCGCGATCGCTTGTTGTTTGGCATTCAATGAAATCTGCTGAGAACTCATGACTACATTGTTAATTGCATTGGCAACCCCGGCGAATGCAGCGGCGGTTTCTGAGGCAATATTCACCCCAAATTCTACTGTTTTAGTCCCTTCTTCTGTGACCATTACTGTTGAATTAATCGCTCTTTGAATATCTGCAACTAATAGATTAATTTGGGCTGCTGATTTTTTACTGCGCTCGGCCAGTTTGCGAATTTCTGAGGCCACAACACCAAACCCCTTGCCATTGTCCCCCGCCCGCACGGCTTCCACGGCGGCATTGAGTGCTAACATATTAGTCTGATTAGCCAAATCGCTCACTAAAGTTGAAATATTACCAATGCGATCGGTTTGTTCGCTCAATTGCATAATTTGTCCTTGCATATCCTCCACTTTGGTTTTGAGAGTTGCCATTGCTTCTAAAGTTTGTGCTACAGCTTTTGTGCCACCTCCAGCTAAATTCAAAGCTTGCATTGCTTGCATCGCTGCTGTTTCTACCTGCTGTGCTGTCGCCCTGGAAGACGCACCCAGTTCGTCCATTGTAGTCGTAGTTTGATTGACTGAAGCGGCTTGTTGACTAGCCATCCGTTCCTGTTCTTCGATGGTGGCTGCAATCTCGCTGGAAGAAATGGCGATCGAGCTAATTGCGCGATCGATAGTTCTGGCAATTCCTGACGAAATCACCCAAGCTATAACCCCACCTAACAGGACTAAAAACCCACAACTAACTACCAATACCGATATTAAAAATATCAAAGAGTCCTTCGTTTTATTTGTCTCTTTTTTAATTAAGTCTGATTCTAGTTCGCTAAACTGTCTATGTATTTCGACAAATTCATTCACAAATTTTGTGTGTTTTCCTGTGTTAAATATTACCAGGGCTTCAGTTTTTTTATTGGCTTGCAATAAATTAATTATCTGGTTAGAATTATTATAATATTCGTTGCTGAGACTTAGCATCTTCTGTAGACGAGTTTTCTGTTGAGGGTTTTTAATGATGGGCTCCACATTATTAGCAGACTGACGAGCCAATTCTGCACCTGTTTTAAAATCATTTAAAAACAGCGGATTTTGATTAATTAAATACCCCCGTAATCCCCGTACCATTTGCTCTGTTCCTGCGGAAATATTGTTGGTTAGTCCGATCACATTTTCTATTCTTTCTACTTCTTGAAAACTATTCAATACCTGATTGGTGGTTTGATAAACTAGGATGGGTAGACCTAAGTAGATAGCTGCGGGCGCTACATAGGCTATCAACATTTTATTTCTAATATTTAATTTTTTTAAGATAGCAAACATATTTTTCTCCGGGATTTAACAGCACTTACGCAGTATTAATGCTGACGGGGCAATAGTAGGGGGAAGACCCCCGATTACACCCTTGGGCAGAAGTTTTGCGTAAGTCTTAATCAATATTTATAATACCAAATTATCTTCTTTAGTGAAATATAGTTTTTAAAACCGATTTGGGAGATTTTTTTAATTCAAACCTCTTCGTCAACAATGACTCCTCCTTTGCTGAGGAGTTTTTCCAAATTCAGAATCGCCATCATTTTTCCTCCGTAAAGAGCTGTACCTCGTAGATATTCGCGGTTAGCTGAATGCAGTGCCGCGGGAACAGTTGCAATTTCTGAGACTCTTAAATATACAATATCTAAGATTTCGTCTACAACTATACCAGTCACTAAATCTGCTACTTGCACAACGATCGCCTGAGATGGATAATTGGTGGGATCAGGCATATTTAAAGAAATATTTAAAACATTGCGAATATCCATTATGGTTAAAATTTCTCCCCGTAAATTCATATTGCCAATTATGCGATCTGGGGTGCAAGGAATCGGGGTTACTTGGCGAATGTCAGTAAATTCGCGGACTACATCTAGCTCCATACCAAAGTATTCACCATTCAAAGTAAACACGGCCACGGATATATTAATTACGGCTGAATTGTCCCCCTCGCCTTGTCGCCTCAAATTGTCAGCCCGTGATTTAAAAATTGCCCTTTCTTCCGGCGTAGCCTGGGGGCAAAAAATCTGATGCTTGCTTAAAAATTTCGCATTTTCACTCAATAATTTTGCCTTGATATACCAGGGTAGATTTTCAGTTTCTGCCTCTGGTGCTGTTTCTTCACCATCTGCATCGCTAACAGAAATAGGTAAGCTTTCTTCTGTTTTTTCAGCAGAATATCGAATTAGGCGATCGAGATTGAGTAGCATGATAATATCGGCTTCGCAGCGGGCAAATCCAGCGACAAAATGATGGGAGGCGACGCCTTCGTCTCGCCCATAAGATAGCTGGGGAGTGGTGGTATGTTCTGAGATTTCTTTAACTTCGCGAACTTGATTGACAATGATACCGACTTTCCATTCTTGCCACTCTATGACGATCGCACTATCTGTCACAGTATACTCCTGCCAAACGTATCCAAAACGGAGATTCAGATCCATCACAGGCAGAATTTCACCCCGAAGGTCGATCGCCCCAACAATATCTTGAGGCGCTTCTGCAATTGGCGTCAACTCCGGCAGAAAGAAAATTTCTTGAACACAGCAGGCTTCTACACCGTAGAGAAAACCGTTCTGTTCAAAAATAAGATACGGTTTAGTTTCCATATTGAACTATTTGGGACAAAGGTATAGGGCACAGCGAAGGAGAGGGATCGAGCATTATAAATATTCCACGGGACTAGATATTAGGGAAGGACTGGTTTATAGAGGAACCCTGTTGTTAGCTACCAGTGCATAAATTTTGTTGACCGTACAATCTTACCAATTTTTTTTTAAGTTGTAACAAAACTTGGCTCGCCGTCATTTTGCCCTGCTGGTCGATCGGAGTATTGGGCGGTAATTTTCCAAGAATTTCACAGGATGAATTATACATTTTCATGGCTCTGGTTATCTGGCCTTCTTTATGGTATATATTGCCCAGGTCTAAATAAGCGGAAATAAAAGATGGACAAAGATAAATTATTCTCTTAAGAAACTGCTTAGCTGTTTCTAATTTTCCCTGTTCTTCGGCAATTTGAGCTTGTAAATAATAAGGAAAAACCGACATTGCATCAACTTTACTAGCTCGTTGGCAGTGTTCGATCGCCTGAGAATACTTACCTAGATTTGCATAAATTTGAGCTAATAAATAATCTGCATCAAAATTATAAGACTGCATTTTAAGAGATTCTTTGGCTTGAGAAATGGCTGCTGCATAAGCTTTATTTTTAAAATTTTTCTTGGCTTCTTCAATCAATATTGAAGCGGTTTTTTCCTGGGGTTGATTCAATTCCTTATTGGGTGCTTTTGCCGCTTTTCTTTCGGTTAAATCTCCGACTAAATAGCGATTTCTCAGCATTTTTCCCAGGGGACTAGATTCTGTTAACAGGGGAGTGAGTTCTGAAAAAGACCCCTGAGCAAAATTAGCTGATTTCGTTGCTCGTCCTAGGAAATTGCGATCGTCAACGAATCCAGAATTTCCTGATCTCTCAAGGGAGGACTTGAGTTGCTGTAAGTTCCAAGATTCATTTTGAGAGCCTTCCCCCGGTAATGGATCTCGACGCTGATAAACAATGGACTCCGGAAAAACCTTGGGTAGAAACTCGTTCATAATTTGACCGTGCACTTCAGCGTGACCGGTCATTAAATATCCTCCGGGTCTCAAAGTCTTGGCAAATTTTTTCAGTACCAGTGAAATATACTGATGCTCAAAATAAACAAAAACGTTTCTACACAAAATTAAATCAATATTATAAATATTTTTGTAAATATTAGGAAATTCGTCGGCGATTAAATTTACACAGTTAAAATTTACACTTTGACGCAATTCTCGACTTATTTCCCATTCAATTTGTCGCTGATTAAAATACTGTTTTTGTACTTGGGGGTCTACCAAGCGAAAGGACCAAGGGCTGTATACTCCCTGTTGGGCTTTTTCGATTACTTTTTCATTTATATCAGTCCCTAAAATTAATATTTTCCATTGAGGCCAATCGCTAATCAATTGTTTTAACAAAATAGCTAAAGAATAAGGTTCTTCACCAGTGGAACATCCCGCACTCCATAGTCGGAGTGTCGGCACAATTCCCAAGGTATTTTGCAAGTTTCTTTTCTGAGCTATTAATTCAGGCAAAATCACTCTTTTCAATAAATCAAATTGTCCCCGATCGCGCATAAAATAACTTTCTACCGTTGTCAAAAGCAATACTAATTCGCGCCATTCCTTTTGACTATCAAAGCTTTTAGAATTTAAAATTTGATAATATTTATCGGGTTTTTCTATTTGTAAAAGTTTCATTCTGTCCACAAGTTTTTGACACACAGTACCTCGGTCTTGTGACCGAATTTGTAAGCCAATTTGAGAACTAATTAATTGAATAAATAGTTGAAGTAGTGAATCATTCATATTAAATATGTAGATTTATTCTAAAATTTGTGTGAATTAGTGATGCTTATTTATTAGTTGTTATTTTTTATGGGTATTTTAGCCGATCGCCCTGAAAAAAGCTATACCAAGAACATCATATCAGAAAATTGTCTCCTGGAGGCATTGTAATATAAATTTAGGCTGCACCGGACAGAATTACCTGATCTGCGCGTCAAGGACTAAAATAGTCAGCAACTCCAAGGCAAAAGGCAGAAAACAGAAAAAATTCTGCCTTCTGCCTTCTGCGTGCAACCGCCTCAATCCCCAACTTTAAGCTGGATAAATCCGCAGGCGGCGATTCGGTTCTTCACCAAAACTGTCGGATTTTAGGTGATAGTGTTCCACAAGTTCATGCTGCATTTTGCGAACATTAGGAGAACGGGGTAAGAGCTCCACAGGCTGTCCCTTGGGAATCACAATTTGCTCCACAGCTAAGCGGGTTTCTTCGAGAGCTTCGAGTTCGTCAGAAGAACCACTGCGGGCAAATAAGCTGAGGTCAGCGATTTCCGGGGTGGCGGGGTCCTCCATGTCCAACAAGCGTCGCAAAGCTCTCGCTACGTGAGGCAGAGTGCTAGCCTTAATGGTGTGCAGAGGAACTTGGCGAGTTTTTGCCAAATGACGCAGTTTCGACTGGTTCCGAACATTAGAGCGCAAAGCTAAAACCACGTCAGCAGTGTCAATATCCTTAGTCAGCACCACGGGCAGATTCAAAGTCGAAATTACCTGTTCGAGGTGATGACGAGCTATGCCATAAGGATAAACGTGGAGTGGCAAATCTTCCCCATTGGGCCCGACATTCTGAGAAAAGCGTCCGGGCCGGGCGACTGGTTCCACTGACAACGACTCTTCCAGCAGTTGCTCAAAATATCTAGTTTCAGACACTGGGGCACTGTTGGCAGGGAATTTGTCAGCGGGAGGGGGCATGGGTACCATTTTCCCAGCACTGCGCCACCCGGATAGGGGGGTGACTGGCCGGATTGCCGATACCGAAGCCGACGATGACGACGACGCAGTACCTGAGTTCCCCGGAAACCGGCCGGGAGGAGTGCCTGCTTCGTGAGCGATGATGACTTCTCCAGTCTCGCTGATGCTTCTGATTTGTTGGTTCGGTTGTTTTCCCCGTAGTAGAGTGTCGATGGCCTCTGCAACTTGCTCGTGTACCACCCACTTCTGGCGTTCGAGCATTTCGATGGCAATGGCAAAGGTTGGGGGTGCTTTGCGCTCCAAAACCGTCTTTTGAGAACCGCGACGCCTAGCCTCATCATCTCCCAGCGTCACCGCTTGAATCCCTCCAATTAAATCAGCTAGAGTCGGGTTTTTCATCAAGTTTTCGATCCGGTTCCCGTGGGCGGTACCGACTAACTGCACGCCCCTTTCGGCGATGGTTCGGGCAGCCAAAGCTTCCAATTCCGTGCCGATTTCGTCAATCACGATCACTTCTGGCATATGGTTTTCCACTGCTTCGATCATGACTTGGTGTTGGAGTTCGGGACGGGAAACTTGCATTCTACGAGCTCTGCCGATCGCTGGGTGAGGAATATCTCCATCTCCGGCAATTTCATTGGAGGTATCAATAATCACCACTCGTTTTTCCAAATCATCAGCTAACACGCGGGCAATTTCCCGCAGCGCCGTTGTTTTGCCGACTCCGGGGCGGCCGAGCATCAGAATCGATTGGCCGGTTTCCACCAAATCCCGGATAATCTTGATCGTCCCAAACACAGCACGGCCAACCCTCAAAGTCAAGCCAATAATCTCACCGCTGCGGTTGCGAAGGGCGCTGATCCGGTGCAGGGTTTGCTCGATGCCGGCTCGGTTGTCCCCACCGAAATGACCGACTCGCTCAATGCAGTAATTCAGGTCTGCCTTGGAAATCGGCTTCTGGGAAAGGTGTTCGGCCTTGGATGGAAAACGAGCTTCGGGAAGGCGCCCCAAATCCATGACAATCTCAATCAGATTGTTACGTTGGGGGTGCTGTTCTAGGGGTTGCCGGATGTCATCTGGCACGATGTCGAGTAATTTATTGAGGTCGTCTGTAATCTGCATTCGCCGTCCATCTGTTCGGGTGACGTTTTCAACCTTTTTAGTCATTAGTCATTAGTCATTAGTCATTGGTTATTAGTCAGTAGTCATTAGTCATTAGTCATTGGTTATTAGTTATGAGTTATTGGTCATTAGTTATTGGTTATTAGTTATTGGAACTAACTACCAACGACTAACCACTAACTACCAACGACTACTGACTACTGACTAATGACTACTGACTACTGACTACTGACTACTAACTAATCTTCTTTCAGTTGCGAAACTAGAGAATCAGCTAAACTCACGGCCTGCCTGAGCAGTGCTGGGAAGGCTTCTAGTTGAGTTAGTCCTGGTATTTGAGTTCCGGCTACTGGTGGCGTGATGGCGTTTGGAATCGCCAATGCTCGATCGATTTGCATTGTTTCTAATTGCTCTAAAATTGGTGACAGCAGAACACGGGCATAGCTGCCATAAGCTACACCTGCAATATATGGGGTTTGGGAATTTGACAAATTTTTCCTTCCCTCCCTCATCAGCCCAGATGCTCTGAGTTTGCTGACAGTATGAGCATTAGTGCCACCAGCAAGTTGCACGTATCCTGGTAAGCCGGCCGCTAAGACTTTTTGGCCTAGTTTGACGGCTGCTCTAGTAGCTCCGGTTCCAATATCTCCACTCATTGGCCTACCGTCGGTTTGCCAAATTAGGGGACAAGGAAGGGGGGAAATTATTTGATAAAGTGTTCGCAAATAATCAATCAAACCTTCTCCATCGGGGCAACTAATGGCAATTAACTTGATTCGATCGACCCAGGGATTTATGCTTGACCAAAGTCTTGCAAAATCTGTTTCTCTGCCTATTTGGGTGTGGATTTCTAGGGCGTCCACACCGGATTGCAGGATTAAAGGTGCGATCGCGGCAGGGGCCGACACGTAGGAACGGGTGTAAATTAGTTGGCTGGGACAAACCGGGAGACAGCGACCGCAGCCATAGCATTGCTCGTCTATGACCCCGGAAACACCTTCGCCACCACCCTGAAAAACGATGGCTGTGGCTGGACAAATTTTTTCGCAAGGTCGCCAGCAGTCCACCGGACACTCGGCTGGGTTGAATTCGGCCTTACGAAAATGCGGGTCTTCCCCATCATTTAAACTTACCATCAGCCAGGGCAAACCTTGTCGGTCAAACCTGGGGTTTTGGGCTTGAGTCTGTATGGTGCGCGCCACCTGTAGGGCTTCTTTCGCTGCTGCGATCGCCGCGGGGTCTGCCGCGACGTCGATACAGTCAGCACCTGCTAAGGTGTAAGCCAAGGTCAGGTTGCGGACCGCAGGCAGGTGTTGAAAGCTGGCCCCACAGATCAGCTTGAACCAATGGCCACTTTTTAATGAGTTTAGGGGCTGATAATGTTCTGTCACCTTTATATGCTAACGTTTTGGGTTTAAAATTGCGAGGTCTAAATTTCTAATTAATTTTAAGGTTTAATGTCATACAAGCTGAAAACACTACTGATAGTAGTATGTCACCTACTCTCAGCCCTATATGTAGAGTTTGCTCCTAGCTTTTGTGGATGAATTTAATTTTTTTCAAAATAGCGAATCCGGGCACGAGTTTAATTTTTGGGAATATGTTTTAATTAGATAAAGACTTTTTATCATATCATGTCCGGGCGATCGCTGCCGAGAAAAGCAGCGGTTAAGTTTTTTTAAAGTTTTTGTAAAAGTTACAATTGGCATTGTTATGATCAAACCGCACAGAACACACAGGACGCTGAGGAAGAGGAGAGTCCCAACTCTCAATGCGTCCTGGACTAATAGACATCTCCAATAATTCCTGTGGAACAGGCTGGAGTGCCTGTTCTGTGAAGATATTTTGGGGAGATATCTAATAGTCTGGGATATTTGAATATCAAAGTAATATCAATTCCGGTTGTATCGGAATGATTTAACCTTACTAGAACGCAGAGAACACAGAGGGAGATAAGAGAGATGAATACAGGACGATGTTACCGGATTTGATATAACCGGGTTTTTCAGTGGAATTCCAGGCTAGGAGACTGTAATTTTGTGCAAAAACCCGGTTGATACCGACCGGATTGTATAGCAGTCATTGCAGGAGTCGTAAAGTTTTTTACCCAACCCCAACCCGGACCTTATGAAGGGGAGGGAGTAAGAAATTCACAAATGATTTAGGATTGCTATATTACTTGCTCAGTCGTTGGTAAGCCGTGGCTAAAGCATTACTATCTCCGACATTTCCGGGAAACAAAACTACTGGTAAATTGGGAAATAGAGGATGATTTGACTCGGTTTTTACTACTGAACAACCAGGGATGATTTGACCGAGGAGTCTGACACTTTTGAGGGACAAACCTGTACTCAAAACATCATTGGAAGTAATACCACCTTTGCTGATTAAAAACCCGATATCTCCCGGCAGGCCGCGGACAATATCCATCAATAAAGCCGAAACAGCTTCTCCAAATTTTAACCGGATTTCTGTGTTTTTAAATTGTAGTTCCTGGCGGCTGGTATAAATTACTGGGGTTTTGTCATCGGTGTGAGCATTACGGACTTTTTCTAGGGTTTTATTCAGTAAATTTGTCCGATCCTCTGGGGCTTCTTCTAGTAAATGAGCTACATCTATTTCAATGCTCACTGTGTTGGCTTCTTTTAACAATTGTTCCAATTGTTCTGTGGTTTTTTTAACGTGGGAACCAACTATTACTGCACCGGGTTTGCCATTCCTGACATATTTTGCCATATTGTCGGCGGCGATGGGCTGGGGACCTAGGTCGGCTAAGGATGTTAAAATGCTGGCTGCGCTGCGGAATAAAAACTTTTTCCCTTGACTAGCTGCATCGAGAATGTGTTTAGCAAAGGTGTCTAAATCGCTTTGATTTTCGCAATCTACTACTGCACATTGGTTGTTTGTCATGTGCATGAGTCGATCTAAGTTTCCTTGGCGGATGTCTGCGAGTAAGATGCGATCGACATTCTCGGCCTGAATCCTACCTTTGGTTTTTTCTTCCACGTAGTCTGGGAGGTAACTGTGGCTGTAGCCAAAGACTGAATCTTTGGCAAATTCGGTTTGGTGGACTGGTGTTTCGACGTTGTTAACCATGAGGTAATGTACGCTGTCGCGGGTAATTCTACCTCCTTCAAAAAAGGCGGGAATTAGAAAATGAGCGTCGAAGGGGCCTAGTTCTTCGGCGATCGCGTCGGTTTCGATGGGATAGTGGCCGCGCAGGGTAGAATCGGAACGGCTAACTATTAAAAAATCCTGAATTCCTTCGGCGGCGATCGCAATTTTCAGATTTTGGCAGACTTCGCGGGTGACGGAGGCTGCGTTTTCGGGAGTTAGCGATCGAGTATTTGTCAGTATAAAGAAAATCGGCGATTTGTCCCGCAGTCCCAAACGCAGGGTTGCGTCGTCCCAAGTAGTCAGCAGCAAGCAACTGTGCACGGTTTGAGAACCTGTGGGATCGTCATCAAGAACTATAATCTTAGGTTTAGCAGACATACTGACCTGGTTGTTAACGTCACCTTTCTAAGATATCCTGACCCAGTGACTTCACTGAAAAAATTTTCCGTTCACGTCGCCTCCTTTCGCTGTTGCAACTTTTTCATTTCTGCTTGAACTCCCACGGCTACCTGCAAAGCTTGGTTGAGCAATCGCCCTTGTTCGCTAGCCCGATCGCTAATTTGCAGGGCATTTAAGGCGACTAGGTTAGTGGCGAATAGTTCGGAGTTAGTTCCCACAAATTTTTGGTTTTCCCTGATGATTCTCTCGGTTTTTAAGGCTCTGACTAAATCATTTCTGATCAGATCCAATGCTTGAATGACTTTTGAGCGATCGGCTATTTTGACTCCCGAATTACCAGCATCTTCTATGTCGTCATTAATGGCGATCGCCTTGATGATACCATTGTAGCGATCGACATCACCAAAAAGATTAATTAAATGTTTGTTTTGGTGGCTGCACCTAATTTTCCAGATATCCTCAAAGATTAAACCGGCGATCGCCATCAGGTGAATGGCCAACCAAACCAAATAAGCCCTGGGAAATATCATTACCAGCAGCAAACAACTGATCAGAACTAAAATAATTAAACCGAAGGTTTTCACGCCTTCGCGAACAAACTTAGTTGCTGTTGCGGGTCGATATACGCGATCGGGGCCCGTACCGCTGAGGCGTTTGAGTTCACCCGCAGTAATTTCTAATCCCTGGATGTCAGAGCGCATAAATCTTTACAAATATTTGTTAATTATAAATTTTAGCTATAGAACAAAAGGCTCGTCTACAATAAATCTAACATCTTTTTTCACTAAATTTCCACTATGTCCGCACGTCCTATCTACCTCGACAACCACTCGACAACCCCCGTAGACAAGCGGGTACTTGATGCGATGGTGCCCTATTTCACCGAGCAATTCGGCAACGCAGCCAGCATCAACCACGTCTACGGCTGGGAAGCCGAAGCAGCAGTAAAACAGTCACGACAAATTTTAGCAGAAGCCATCAATGCCTCTCCAGAAGAAATTGTTTTTACCAGCGGTGCAACGGAAGCCAATAACTTAGCGATTAAAGGCATCGCCGAAGCCTATTTCAGCAAAGGAAAGCACATTATAACAGTAAAAACTGAACATAATGCGGTTCTTGACCCCTGTACCTATTTGGAAAAATTGGGATTTGACATTACTGTTCTACCTGTAAAAAGTGACGGATTGATTGATATAGGCGACTTGATCAAAGCGATTCGATCGGAGACGATTTTAGTTTCGGTGATGACTGCTAATAATGAAATTGGAGTGATTCAACCAATTGGAGAAATTGCGGCAATCTGTCGCGGAAATGATATTATTTTCCACACAGATGCAGCCCAGGCGATCGGTAAAATTCCCCTCGACGTACAGGAGATGAATATCGATCTCATGTCCTTGACAGCCCACAAAATTTACGGACCAAAAGGCATTGGAGCTCTCTATGTGCGTCGCCATAAACCGAGAGTGCAGTTAGCACCACAAATGCACGGCGGCGGTCACGAACGGGGAATGCGATCGGGTACACTGTACGCACCGCAAATAGTTGGATTTGCTAAAGCTGTGGAATTAGGAATTGCGGAAATGGAGGAGGAAACAGCACGAGTGGTGAGTTTGCGCGAGCGTTTGTGGCAAAATTTGGCAGAATTAGGAGATGTGTTTCTCAACGGTCACGCGACTAAAAGATTGCCCGGTAATCTTAATATTAGTGTAGGTGGCGTTGACGGTCAAGCATTGCTGTTGGGGTTACAGTCAGCGGCGGCGGTTTCTTCTGGTTCGGCTTGTACTTCTGCCAAAATATCTCCATCTCATGTTTTAGCAGCGATCGGGCGATCGGACAAATTAGCCTACGCTTCGATTCGGTTTGGGATTGGCCGTTTCAATACTGTAGCAGAAATAGATGCAGTCTCTCAACACGCGATCGCCACTATTACATCTCTCCGACAAGCTCAAAAAGTCATGAGTTAAAAAGATCATTCGGCGGTTGAAACCGCGTCTTGTCAAACGAAGTCCGCCTCCGCGGACTAAGAGATCGAGGGGGTTTAAAACCCGGATTTGGTATTAAAACTTTCCTATTTCTTCAGTCCGCGAAGGCGGACTTTGTTTGTGTAGCAGCGATTTCAATCGCCGAGTATAATTGGTATCAACCCCTTACTTAGAACCAAACACTTCGCGTACTCGATAAATTGGTTTACCCTGAGATTCATGATAAGTGCGCATCATCACTTCTGCTAATAAACCAAAACAAAATAACTGCACCCCTGTTAACAGCAAAACCACAGCTAAAATCAGTAAAGGACGATTCCCAATGCTTTGACCAAGACCCAATTTCAGGAATGTTAAATAAATCCCTAAAACAGTTCCCAAAGTCATAGAACTCAGTCCCAAAAGTCCAAAAACGTGCATGGGGCGAGTTAAAAACTTCTTCATAAAAGAAATAGTCAACAAATCCATCAATACCCGAAAAGTCCGCCAAATTCCATACTTGCTTTGACCAAAACGGCGGGCGTGGTGTCGCACCGGCATTTCGGCAATTCTCGCCCCTTCAATAAACGCCAAAGCTGGCAAAAATCGGTGCAATTCACCGTAGAGATTCAAGTCTGCCACCAACTCCGATCGATAAGCTTTCAAAGAACAGCCGTAGTCGTGCAAAGTTACTCCTGTAACGCGGCCAATTAGCCAGTTCGCCATTTTAGAAGGAATTAAGCGACTAATCGTGTTATCCTGACGATTTTTTCGCCAACCGCTGACCAAATCGTAGCCTTCATCTAACTTAGCCAACAATAACGGAATATCAGCCGGGTCATTTTGCAAATCGCCGTCTAGGGTGACAATAGCACGACCGCGAGCGCGATCGAAACCCGCCGACATGGCGGCAGTTTGACCATAATTGCGGCGTAAAATTACAGCACAAAGGTCATCGCGACTGCTAGCTAACTGTTTGAGAAGTTCAGCGGAACCATCCTTAGAACCATCATCTACGCAAATAATTTCATAGCTGAGTCCAGAGGCTTGAATCGAAGTGGCGATCGCCTCAATCAAATGAGGTAAACTTTCCACTTCATTATACACCGGGACTACCGCCGAAACATCAAGTATCACCTCTGCTTCAGCCTTTTTCCCCGCCAATTTTTCCAAAAATAATGCAGCGTCCATTTCTTTATGCTATAACATCAACCGTCAACTCAACTATCAACAACTTTCATCCCACACTAACCGAGGCGGTATAGTGTGGGGATTCCCGTCTGTCTAGCTAACTATAGCAGTCCTTACAGGAGTCGTAAAGTTTTTTACCCCACCCCAACCCTCCCCTTCATAAGGGGAGGGAGTAAGAAATTCACAAATGATTTAGGATTACTATAGGTTGATAACTTGCCACCACTTTACCATATCCTCGCAATTGCCGATAATAAGCTTGACTAACTCGATCGCCATCTTCCGACAAAATATCGATCCCGATACCATTGCGACCTTGTTCAGTGCCGGAACTGTGAATATAGCGATCGCCTCCCAGATATAGTCCCACATGAGTAGCCTTTTCTGGTGTTCCAAAAAAAACCAAATCTCCCGGTTCTAAACAAGTTATACTCATAGGCTTAGTAAAAGATTCCTGCTGATAAGCATCCCTCGGCAACCAGATACCCGCCGACCTGAAAGCAGCCTGCATTAATCCAGAACAATCATAATTTGGCCCCACAGTGCCGCCCCAAAGATATTCATTAGATTGGTCCATCGCCTGATGAGCAAAATTAATTACTTTTGGTAATTTTTCTCTAATTTTGGTCTCCGATAAAATCACAGGATGATAGGGTATTTGTGCCACTGAGATCGACTCAACATCTCGCAGATCCAGCCATCCCGGATAATCATCTTCGCACAGCCGCACCATCACAGCCCTGGTATCAAAATTTACACCTATCCCAGCATTAACCAGGGGTAATTCGACAACTCGCAAGTGTCGCCCAGCCATCGCCTGAGTCGCCAGTCGATCGCACCTGGGGGAATCGTAAATATTTATGTGCGATCGGGCCCGATACTCCACAACATCAGATAATTGATAATTAGTCATTTAATTTTTTCTAGTTTATAGTTGATAACTGATAACCGATAACTCCTATAGCAAGCCCTCATAACCCCCTAAAATTACCATGACATTTTTTCGTAAAGACGAACAACTAGAAACCCTCGGCAAGAGCATTATAGATGCAGTTCACGCAGAATTTACAGAATTAGGAGGCGATCGTCTCGCCCTCACCTGGATAGTCTACGATCCGCCCGTGCGAGTCAACACCGGCGGAGCTCTCAGCCCCGAAGAATTTTGGAAATATCAAGCCAGAGGTTATAGCCATCGGGCTTCAGAACGAGTGTATCCAGCCAGCATCGTCAAATTATTCTACCTTGTTGCCGTCTGGGAATGGGCAGAAAAAGGGATGATTAAAACATCAAAAGAATTAGAACGCGCTGTCAGAGACATGATAGTAGATTCCAGCAACGACGCCACCAGTTTAGTAGTAGATGTACTAACCGGCACCACCAGTGGTCCAGAATTGCCCTCCGGCCCCTTTGAAACCTGGAAACAGCAGCGAAACATCATCAACCGTTACTTTCAATCATTAAATTGGCTAGACTTACAAGACATTAACCTCAATCAAAAAACATGGTGCGACGGCCCCTACGGTCGGGAGCGAGAATTTTTGGGAGAATTAATGGAAAATAGAAATATGCTAACCACCAATGCCACAGCGATTTTGTTGCATAGTATCATCGGTGGTGTAGCTGTTTCCGCCAAAGCATCCCAAGAGATGATGGGTTTAATGAAACGTAGCTTAGAACCAGCCGAATTAGAAGCAGATCCCGAAAATCAAGTTACAGGTTTTTTAGGTAGCGGATTACCATTAGAAGCGAAACTGTGGTCAAAAGCAGGGCTCACAAGTCAAGTGCGTCACGATGCGGCCTACATTGAAATACCGAATTTGCGCCCTTACTTGTTAGTGGTATTTACCGAAGGAAAACACAATAGTAAAAACGAACAAATTTTGCCTTTTGTATCGCAGCAAGTCGTCGCAGCCATGAAAGCACTGAATTAAATTAAAATTATTGATTGCAGCCCATGTTGAGCCTTCGGGGTTTTGTTGTCACAAACCCGCTATTGGTGACAACTTCAGTTCAAACCCAGCCACAGAGTGCTGTTTGACTATTAAGCTTAGATCCCCCCTAGGGCGTGTTTTCAAACTACTCCTTAAGATTTAGATACCCCTAAATCCCCCTTAAAAAGGGGGACTTAAAGACTCTTTCCCCCCCCTTTTTAAGGGGGGCTGGGGGGGATCTTTGGGTTTGAAAACACGCCCTAGCCCCCAGGGCTGTTTCATTCTCGGAAAAGCCCCGATTTTGTAGGAATAGTGTCCCCCTCCCTACCCCATCCACTTAAGTACATCGCACAGCAGAAAGTGTGTATTACTCTGCCATAGATTTGAGCAGACGGCCAACTACAGGGTCAATCTGCCAATAATCCTTACCGTCTTGCTTCTGATTTCCTAAATGCGAGACGAGACTGAGGAGATCCGCCCATCTGAGAGTCTGCTTGACAATTTCAGGCGATACATCATCAAGAAACTCAATTAATTCCTCAACCGCTGCTGCTTCTCCCCATTGAGCTAAAGTTCTCATCACCAGTTTTCTTTGAGGTTCGCAGCCGTCAAAACCCATTGAATTAATTAATTTGTCAGATTTATTAAATTGATTCTTCAGTTGGGCCAAGGAATCTTGCCAGCAATGCGGATTAGCTTGAGCAAATTGATAGAATTCTTGCAGCAGGTTTGACCAATTCCCTGTCACTTCCGTAATCTTATTCATAACTTCTTTTTCCCTGGGCAACTTAGCATCTTCCAACCAATGTCTCAGCGCCGCCTCGTGCCAAGGTTTAAGACTGAAATATCTCAGTTCTTTAAAGTAATCAAAACCTGTGGAACTATAATTAACTAACTGCCAAGCCTTCTGAGGATCGGCGACAAAAACAAGCTGGATAAACGAGTCTTCCTTCTTCAATCTTTTGATTTTCTTAATTGCCTCATCAACCCAATCCTTACTCCAAGAAGTAGTGGCTGATACAACAACGAGCGTCGTGGTATCTTTCTTGCGACGGTTACTAATTTCTGTCAAACGCTGGCTGAAATCCGATCTGTCTGAGAGGTTTTCTAAATAGTGGAATTGCAAAAATTCCTGACTAAATGCTAATTTCATAAAAACCCTCAAATCGTCAAGTCCTGCGGCTTGACAGCCAAATAGAATGGAGACGCAGTTATTGCGGATTTGAAGTTGAGATTCCTGTTGAACAGTTAAAGGACTTCGCCTGAAATCAGCTCGATTTCCGATGCGAAGAGGAGACCGAAAAGTAGTAGGTTCGTATTCAGGTTGAGGTTCGCGGTGTCTCAGAAGTTCTGCTTCAATTTCTCGCTGCGTACCCATAAGCAAGGCTAAATTAGAACTTCTCAGAGTGAAGTAACCTGCATCGGTTTCTCGCAAAACTCCTAATCCGACCATTTCTTCTAGTAAAGCAAGAATTTCATCTTCCGATGACCTTCCCGCGAATCCCTCAGACCACCAATACAAGACTTGCTCGCGAATCCAAGATACAGGAAACCCATCCTCCATACCTGTTTCATTCTCCTGAGAACCATCAGCAATCGAGTAGGCAATTACTTCGTAGCGCGGATCGAGTCCCAGTGTCAACTTAAAGCGATCGCGAATATTGTTGCGAAGGTCTTGACTTTGATAAGCTTCTTCTACATGGCGAGAAGCGATCGCGTAAGGCGGACTAATTTTAGGATCGAAAGTAGGGACATCTGGGTTAGTAATGTGCTTGAGTAACTGCTCGCAATAAAGTTGAATCAAGCTCGGATAATAGTTAGTTTGCCAAAGAATACGCTGGATTAAATCTGACGGTTCAAAACAATAGCCAAGACTAGCCAGCGGACGTTTTACCAAAGCTGTTGCCGCACGCATTTCACCATTATTCAGCAGAGGCCCAATGCAGATCGGCTTGCCAAAGTGAGCCAGGGGATGGTTTGCTTGTCTAGTGGTTCTCAGAACGTTGTGCAATCCGGCAAAGACCACCTTAAAACGTCGGTTAGTTTCCGTCATTAATTTTCTGAACTCATCGCAGCGCGGGAAATCCTCCTTACCATCAGCTTCCAGGAAATTATCTGCCTCATCCAACAACAGCAAAAAGCGCCGCTGCGTGTCGAATTCCAGCCAACTTTTAATCCGCTGCAAACTGCTCTCGCGGACGGAATTGCGCCGGTTAGTATCGGGAATTTGCAATTTATCCAATTCTTCGTTTAGTAGATGCCAAATCTTATCTAACAGTTGCTTGCGCCCAATTTCTTTGATATCTAAAAATAGGGCGTTCCTTCCCGCGTCGGTTGCGTGAAAATTCCGGTGTACATACTTAAGCAAAACCGTTTTACCTAACTGGCGGCCTCCATAAATTAAACAAGAACCTTTGGGATCGATTATAGATTCCCGTTCTCGTACTCGCCCGTAAAACATTTCAGGCGGAACTTCTCCTGCTGCGGTTTTATAAGGTTCTAGGAAAGTAAAGGGTAAGGTACAGTCAAACAATACAGGTAAGCGTGTTTTTTGTTCTCCGCAAAGGTAGAGCATCAGCACATCATCTATAACAATGAAAGTGCTCCGACGCTGGTGGCACAAATCAGCCAAATCTCGGCGTCTCTTGACGGTCATTCGCCCAAAATGAAAGACGAAGACCGGCCCTCCCAGAGCAGTTTCTCCAACTGCATTGAGGAGATCCTGTTCGTTCGGTCTATCCCATACGCAAAGAATGCGGTAATGACCGTTCGCGGCTGAACCATAGGCAGACACAGGACAGCGATTTTGGTCAGATATCGGCTCAGAATTAACGTCAATCCAGGTATAGTTCCCTAATTTTTTGACGGTAACAGATTTGATGTTAAAACCGAGGTTGCTGAGAATTTGGTTAGCATCTTTCTCTGTGACTTGATTTCTGCCCTTAGCTGCCAACCAAGCGTCGAGCATTTCAGCGGCTTTTTTGGCTTGGGCCCCCTGCGGCATCTGGATTTTGGCGATATTTTTCCCTTTGGAAATGTCTGCAATTAGCTCTTGCTTTTTGTAATCCTGAAGGACTTTTTCGATCGCAGTATACTGATCATGCTCGAAGAAGTCTTTAAAAGCATCTCTCTTTTCCTCTGGTTCAGGAAGCGATCGCCCCTGTTGCAGCATATATATATATTCATTAGCCGTCAGGATATCGCCTTGATCCAATACACTGCAAATTCTGGTACGATCGGCATCTGCTATACCTGTTTGCTGAAGACTCTCTAATTCCTCGGATACTCGATCGATCTGTTCCTGGCGCTTGGCGTTAATTGCTTGACCGATCGCCCGAAGCAGCTCAATTTTTGCGGAAAACCGCCTGGTAGTTTCCAGAGCATTTTTAATGCTTTCAATCTGTGCTGCATAAGCAGTTCTATCTGTTTCTCTTAGCAAACCAAAAGCTACCGCACTTTCGAGCTGTTTGCTAGTAGTTTCTACCTGCTCCTGCAAAATCTTTTGACACTCTTCAATCCGATTATTGCGTTCGTCCTTTAGCTGAGCGAGGTCTAATTTTGGTTCGGGGTTGTGTTCAAGGTATTCGATGATTTGCGCCGTAGCTTCGTGATTTCCCACAGTTGTTGAACTACAGACATAACTCTGCATATCGAATGCTTGTTGCCAATCCCAAATGTCATTTTTTACTAACTCCAAAATTCCCTTTATACCCGCTTCAGGATTAGCGATATCCAGTTCCCAGTCATCGTCGATCGGGATAGATGGCATTCTCAACAGATCCGCGTGCAGGATATGTTTTAGGTAAGGTTCTGCGGTTGACAATTCGGTATCTGGATCGAATATATTGCCGATGTCTTCCACAGCTTTTCGGCAACAGGCAATACCAGCTAAAATAAACACTGGAGGTTTTTTCGCCTCAAAGGTATCTAATTCTTGGAGAACAGTATCTTGAAGATTCTCAATATCTTGTTTTAACTGTTTGGCTTCTTTCTGAAGATAATTTTCGCTTTCAGCTAAGCGCGATTCCTGCTCCTTAACCCAGCGACCCACCCAATTCAAAAATTGCCGAGCGCGAGAGCGAAGCTGAATGAGGGCTTTACCTGTAATGATACCAGCACCTTTAGGGCGACGAATTTTGCGCTCTGTTCGCTGAATTTCCCCGTCTAGATTGGTCTCATTAGATAATCTCTCGATCTGCTTCTTGAGGAAGGGAAGTTGACTCAAATCTTTTTGCTTGATGGGAAGCCACAGAGTGTAAAAAAGTTCACCGGGATTCAACCACTCGACCCAAACTTTCTTTGCATGACCGTAAATCAAATCTTGTTGCGGTGCCTGAGACCACCAATCCTCGATTTTTATATACAAATCGTCTAAATCTTTTTGCAAGGCTGCCAGAGTTTTTGCTTTTTTGATGGCTTTTGTATCTAGGGCCCGCTGCCGATCGCCGTGTCTGGCGATAATTTGGCAATAATCGTACAGTTTGTCGAGTCCAGCTTTACCGAATTGAAGCTCCTGGAAAAGGTGCGAAGCACCTGTATTTGGGGCTAGTAAAGACGGTCGCAGTGCTGCTGCGGCTAAGAGCAAGCTTACGGCTTGATTCCATTCACTTTTTTCGGGTAATGAATAGCTGGCAGTGTAACTTGTGAAGTCGTCTTTAAGCAGATTTGCAAGTTTTCCATATCCTACATCATCGCGCAGGTTTTGTCCTAGTAATACTGCTCTAATTAAATGCGGTGGCAGGTGCGGTTCAAAGTTGGAGTATTGTTTTTCAAAGCAGCGAGCTAAATGAAAGGCAAGGCTGAGTTTTTGTTCAAGAATCAGCCGCCAAACTAAGTCGCGCAAAACTGCTGGGCGTTCTAGATCGGGGTCATCCAAGATGGATTTAGCAATTTTTTGAGCGGTATCATTGTGCGATGAGCTGTAAAGAGGCTGTTTTTGTTCTCTTTTTTTATTTCCCTGATTTTCAACTTCTTTTCCTTGCTTATTTTCAGAGTCTTGCCGATCGATCTGAATTGTGGTTGGCGGTTCTCTTGGTAGAATATATGGGATATTTTCAGTGGTTGGCTGCGCGATCGCCTCCTCTGTCAATACCGCGTTCAACTCTGCTACTGGTGGTTGTTCGACAACAGGAACAGTTTCAGATTCCGGCTCATCAACTAAGGAAGTTTCGTCTAAGTTATTGTTAGTATAAACAGCAGGCAAATCTGGTATTGTTTCCGACTGAATAATCAGTTTACCTCTGACTGCTGCCATCGCCAGAGTTCTTCCAAATGATTCAGATACGGCATCATGTAAGGAATCTAAACGCTCTTCATCTGATTCTTCCAATTCTGCAATTAGTGTTAGCAGTTTGCAGAATGGATGATTACCGTCAGCCAAGAGTTGGGTGTAGGGATGCAAGTCAGACTCCTGGGATTCGGAGATGGCGCGTTGAAGTTCGCGGGCTTTTTCCTGACATTCCAGCAATGACTGAAAATTGCTCTCTACTCGATGGGCGATCGCTAAAATTCGTTCCAGCACCCTCAAAGCAGAGTCGCGGACAAGAGCGATCGCACTTTTTTGCTTTTCCGCCAAATCCACACGCTCAAGTACAGACTTGATATCTGCTAAAGAACCAATTTCCTCAACTTTCAGCGTTGGCGATACTGCCAAATATTCAGCCAGTTCTAGCACCTTGTCGCGAAGCTGAATAAAGTTTTTCCGGGACTCGTCAAGTTCTTGAATCAGCTTTTTAGATATAGGTATACCAGGGTTTAGCAACTTTCGACTCGCCTCTGACAGCCGTTTCTCTAATTGGGAAAAAACATCTTCTAGTGCGGTGAGTTGTTTGAGTAAATCTGCTGAATTTTGTTTCATCGGTTTAATCGCTCCATTCAAGTCGTTTTCTGTCCGTTCGGCAATGTGGAAATTATGCTCGTTTAAATTTGCATAAGTGAGATTGTTTTCATTTTGATCGTCCCTCGACAGGTGAGCCTGAGCCAACTTTGTTTGTTCTATATTTGATTCTTCTATGAAATTGTTAAAAGGAATTAATAGTTCAGTCGTATTAGCTGTTTCAACTATTTTATCACGAACAGGCTCCTGTAAGAAAGTGTCGCAATGGCTGGGAGACAAGTTTTCTGAGATATTGAACTGTCTGTGCTGCATCGGTTGGGCGATCGATCTTTTTGTCTCAATTTGGTCAATTGCTGTAGGGCGAATATAATCTTCTAGCAATGTGCTGCGACGCTGCTTTCGCAATTTTCTCAAAGCCTCACCCTCAATTTGCCGAATCCGTTCGCGGGTAAGATTAAATCTATTGCCAATTTCCTCTAGAGTCTTCTCGCGCCCATCATCCAATCCGAATCGCATCCGAATAACGTCACGTTGTCGAGGGCCCAGAGTATCTAAAACGCTTTCTAAATCTTCGCAAAACAAATTTTTATATACTTTTTCTTCTGGTGTTTCTCCATCGAATTCAATCAACTCTCCCAATGTACAGTCTTCATGATCACCCATTTTAGTATCTAAGGAAATGATAGATTTAGCAGATTTAATAACAAATCGCAATTTGGTAATTGTTATCTCCATTTTAGTAGCGATTTCTTCGTCGGTAGGCTTGCGACTGATTTCTTCAGAAAGCTGTTTGGTAGTTTTCTTAACCTCGGAAATTGTGCGCCACAAGTGAACTGGTAGCCGGATGGTGCGGGAATGGTTGTGAATTGCCCGCGTAATTCCTTGACGAATCCACGAATATGCGTAGGTGGAAAACCTGGTTCCCATCGTGCAATCAAACTTTTCTACAGCCCTGATTAAACCGAGATTTCCCTCCTGAATCAAGTCTAATAAATCCAGCCCTCGATTTTGATACTTTTTAGCAATTGAAACTACCAGCCGCAAATTAGACTCTACCATTTTGTCTTTAGCTTTTCGGCTGCCCTCTAATTCTAACTCAGCAATTTTTCGAGCTAATTCAATCTCTTCGTCAGCTTTGAGCATGGGAAATCGACCGATTTCTTGCAGGTAAACCCGAAGCGAATCTGGGGGTATAGGGTCTTCTTGAAATTTGATGCTGTCAGGAATAGTTTGATGCAAAGCTTCATTAAATTCGTCAAAGTTGCTAAAGCCATGATTTTCATGCAACTGTGCCAAGGAAATATCGAAGATAATTTTTAAATTTGAATTTGTAGGACTGGCGAATGGGATATCTTTAATATGTTTGACTTTTTCTAATACATCTTCAGATTCATTGTGTTTATTGGCGCGGCGGTTTATAATAGATAAAGTCAGAGTTTCTCCATGTTTAAAAATAACTATTGCGGGCTTTAGAAAGAGTTTATTAATCTCGCGGACAATGCCGTCAAGCTGTTCGCTAGTGTAGGTGCTACGCCACAATTCTATTGCGAAAAATAAGTAGGAGTAAATCAAAAACGTATTTTCGCCCTTAGCTTTAGTATTCAAGGAGAATTTTAGCTTGTCATCACCCGCAATTTCATCCCAAGTGAACTGAAATAAAAAATCAACAGTCAGCCATTCATTTAAGATCGCTTTTTTGTGATTTAGCTTTTGATCTCTGTCAAATTCTGCAATAAAATTCTCCGAATTATTAGGATAAAACGGAAGATTTTTATCACTTCGGTAGCCAAGAGCAAAGAACAAATTACGGGCGTTATCGGCTAGTTTTCCCTTGGCAAAACTCTTTAAAGCTTGATTAATAGATGCTTTAGCTTGTTGTTCGCTGACGCTCATTTAATCACCAGCCAGGTAATCAGTTCAAAATCAGTTGTTGCTTTAACCTGATGCGCTTGTTCAACCAACACAGCACTGCGACTAGACAGCAGATTTCCGATGAGCCGCTTGTTGTAAATACCTGCAATTGAATCAACCGCCGACTTCAGCAAATCGTTATACAAATTCATATCAAATCCGTTATTAGTTTCTCGATCGAACAAGTTGCACAACTCTTCATAGGGAACAGTACATCCCGCACACAGCAACTGGTATATTTCAAGTATTTGTTTGGGTTGAGCAAAAGTTAATCGCACTTCCTTATTTTCGCGGACATAAACTACAAAATATGGTTGCAGCGGATTGACGGTTTTATTATCAAGAGAATCGCCTTTCTGTTTGAGGCAAAAAATTACGCCGGGAGCAATTATCGGGTACTCCGAGTTAGTTGGAACTACTGCATAGAGTCCTAAAGGGGCATCTTGGAGTAGTTTGCGGTTACTCTCAATGTATTTGGCTAGTTCCATTCGGAAATCATCGAGAGTGAATTCCGTTAGGGCGACACTCTCGGTGAAATCTTCGAGATCCAGCACCTCGTCTTTCAATCGCAGCAACTGCTTGTCGCGGTATTTCAAATCAGTCTCAATCACTTCTTGAATTTCCTTTACCTCCAGCAGGTTATCTTCAAATGTACCAGCCATGTCTGCTAAAGCCATCCGTGCTTCTACTCGATTTTTCAGATTGATGTACTGATCCAAGTCCTCTGTCGGCCAAAAATTAATTAATTGTACGGTGTGGTTGGGGCTGCCAATGCGATCGCACCTACCGAACCGCTGGATAATTCGGACTGGGTTCCAGTGTATGTCGTAGTTAATCAGATAATCGCAATCTTGTAAATTTTGTCCTTCTGAAATACAATCGGTGGCAATTAATAGGTCAATCTCGCCGTCTTGCGGCATAGATGGAATTTGGGCGCGTTTCTTGGCGAAAGGCGAAAAATTTGTCAGGACATGATTGAACTCATTTTTGCCAAAGGTAGTCTTATTTGCCGCAGAACCACCAGTCACCAAAGCTAAGTTAATTTTCAAGTCTAATCTTGCCCATTCCCGCAATCCTTCGTAGAGATAAACTGCCGTATCTGCAAAGGCAGTAAAGACTAAAACCTTGCGATTTGGTTGGCCATGCTTGTTAGTCGTAGGATGCTTGACTTTATCGGCGATTAGTGATTTTAACTCAGCTAACTTGGCATCCCGTTCAACAGAAATGCTTTGGGCAGAATTGTAAAGATTTTTAAGCTGTTCCTTGTCGCGTTTCAGGTCTTTTAACCACGTTTTGACATCGATGTGCGCCATTTTAAATATCAGCTTTTGACCTACTTGCATGGCATCTTGCAACTCTTCATCGTCGAAGTCTTCAATCATCAAATCGCTGAAAATAACGGTCTGGTTAGCGCCGCGAGATTGCTGAAATTGCTGAAAGTTTTGAATTTTTTTCTCTAGATATTCAATTTTGTTAATTGTGCGTTCCATTGTCAGCCCAAAGGAACGGATGGAGCTTTCTAAGCGTTTAAGGAAATTGACTTTCATCATACCGATCAAACACCGTTCGCGATCGCTCTGTTTGAAATTTCGCCCTGTTTTATTTTCATACACTGAACGGTATGGCGACAGGACATATTTTGAAGGGTTGAATAGCGAGAGTTGATATTTAGAAATTTCGCTGTTAAGCTGTTCGTAGGACATGAACTCACCCTCTCGGTCAATGTCAGGAAATACGGAGATGGGTTTGAGCCGTTCTGGAAAGCCGCCTAATTGGGCGATCGCATCTTTATAGTATTTTTGAATGTGCTTGCGTGATCGGGCGATCGTCAATTCGTCAAGCAGTTTGAAGAAAGCAGAACTTAGTTCTTCCAGGAGTTCGCTAGTTTTGCGATCGCGACTTTTCTTTGCCCACTTGGTAAATTTCCGCTGAGCATCAGCTAGTGTATCGCTCAGACTAGCAATTCCCAGCGATTCGCCAAACGCAGCATCGCGACCTTCTGTGATAAAATAAAGTTGATTCCGCAAATCCTTTAAATCATTGTTAACCGGAGTTGCTGATAAGAGTAGCACCTGAGTTTTGACACCGCTCTTGATAATATCATCCATCAATCTTTCGTAACGACTCTTTCTAATTGGATTGCCAAATTCGTCCCGTTTGCTCTTGATGTTATTGCGGAAATTGTGCGATTCGTCAATAACTACCAAGTCATAGTTTCCCCACTTAATCGTTGCTAAATCAATGTCCCCAGACCTACCGGAATCGCGGCTCAAGTCGGTGTGAGATAGGACTGCATAGTTAAAGCCGTCTTTAAGAAAAGGATTCAGTTCGCTATTGTTCTGTGCTAGATATACAGTCCAATTTTCGCGGAGTTTTTTGGGACAAAGAACCAAAACTTTTTCATTGCGAAGTTCAAAATATTTAATCACCGCGAGAGCTTCAAATGTTTTACCTAACCCAACGCTGTCAGCAATAATACACCCGTTATATCGTCGAATTTTATTGATAGCAGCCTTAACTCCGTCTTTTTGAAATTCAAATAGAGCTTTCCAGATTTCTGTATCAAATAGGTGTAGCTGTTCGCTGAGAATATCGTTTTTTTCTAGGTCATCTAGGAATGTCTCGAAGATATGAAACAGAGTTTTGTAGTAGATAAATTCAGGAGAATTATTCTGGTAAAGTTGCTCTAGGTATAGCAGCACGTCTTGTTTGACATCTTCGATTAGTTCGGCATCATTCCAGAGTTCGTCAAACCAGGCTTTAAGGTCGTGGCTATCGCGTTTACTATCTACTTCTAAATTGAGTTCAATATTGTTTGTTTTCGTACCTAATCCCAGTCCCCGCATGGTAAAATTTGAACTGCCCATAATAGCATTTTCGCTTCCGTTATGAGCAATGTGATACATTTTGCCGTGCAGTAAATTAGATTGCTTGACCGACCGTATCTGGACTTTTTTCTCAATCCATTCTGCACATTCTTTCGCAACCCGTTTTTGCTGCAACCGATTCTGTAGCTGCAAGCCCTGATCCTCAATTTGGAACGCCTTTTTATCAGTTTTACTGGGGTCAAGAGATTTGATGAAGCGCGGTTCGCCAAAGAGAAATTTCAAGCTTTTAATACCTAGAAGTTGTTCCTTCAAAGCATCAAAGGCATAAATTGTAAAGTAAGCAGAAACAATGGATAGGGTTGAGTTTTCCTCGACCTTTGCTTTCAAAAAATCGCCTACTGTTCCGCGGTGACGGTTGTCTCTAATTGCCGAGTTTGGGAGAGAAGAATCATGCTGTGACATAGCCTACCTTTATGCGGTTGTTGCACTAGGCTATATTCTACTGGTACAACTAGAGTCGTGGACGAAATTTTTTATTTCTACACTATCCATAGTAATAATACTAAATCGAGCTTAAATACCCCCTGAATTATACAGTGCTGGACGTAGAGACACTATATATAGTTTGCCGAAAAAGGGCGATCGCCTGACAAGTCAAGGGGGGTGCGATCGTACTTGGCGTAAACACTAGACCTCTGCAATAACTCCTGTGGAACAGGTCTCCAAGCCAGTTCAACACAAGCTTTTTGAAAAATATCCAGGACTGTTTCAGTAAAAGTGCGATTATTTAACCATCGCCACAGTAACTAATGACTAGGGACGGAGGAATGAGGACTATTTTCTAACTTTAAAAAATGCACCTGTCCCGAAACTTCCCCCGCCACAATTGTCACCCCATCCGGTGCAATAGCACAAGATTTCAACGCACTATCTCCCCGAAAAATAGCAATTACTTCTCGACTTAACAAATCCCAAACTCTCAGGGTATTGTCATCAGAAACAGAAATCACCCTAGTCCCCACCGTCGCCAAAGCTGTTACCGCATCCCCATGACCAGCCAAAGTGAAAACTTCCTTTCTACTTGACAAATCCCACACTTTCATAGTGCTCTTTCTACCCCCACAAACGGCCCATTTACCATCCGCTGTAACTGCTACAGCATTTACTAAATTATCATCACCTTTGAGAGTGAAAAGTTGATTTTTTACTACTAAATTCCAGAGATCAGCCAAACTATTTTTTTCGGTTCCCAAACTCCAAACTTTGAGAGTTTTATCACCAGCCGCAGAAATTAACCGTTTACCGTCAGGAGTAACTGCAACAGCTTTTATCCCGTCAGTGTGACCTACAAATGTAAAAATTTCTTCTCCTGTTTCCAGACTCCAAACCTTAATAGTTTTGTCACCAGAACCAGAAATTACCATCCTGCTGTCCGCAGTCACAGCCACAGAATTTACCCAGTCTGTATGACCTGCGAAACTCCTAATTTCCTCTCCTGTGGCCACATTCCAAACTTTCACCGTTTGGTCACCCGAACCCGAAATTATTCTCTGGCTGTCTGGGGTGACAGCGATTGCCTTAACCCAATCTTTATGACCAAAAATAGTCAAAAGTTCTTCTCCATTTTCCAGATTCCAGACTTTAATCGTGTTGTCGCCAGAACCCGAAATTGCTTTAGTGCAATCCGGTGTTACTGCCACAGCATTTACGGAATCCTGATGGGCTAAAAATGATACATTTTCTGTTTCTGTTTCTAAACACCAAACTTTGAGAGTTTTGTCAGAGGAACCAGAAACTATCCGTTTACCGTCCGCACTCACCGCTACTGCATTCACCGGGGCGATGTGACCGGTAAAACTGAATATTTCTGCTTTGGTTTCTAGATGCCAAACTTTGATAGTTTTGTCACCGGAAGCAGAAATTACTCGCTGGCCATCGGGAGTTATTGCCACAGATTGGATGAAACTGTCATGAGATCCTAATGTAAATATTTTCTTTCTTTCTCTCAAACTCCAGACTTTTACAGTGCCGTCATAACTACCAGAAATAATCTTTTCTCCGTCGGGACTAACTGCTACTGATTTGACCCAATCCCGATGACCAGTCAGAGTGAAAATTTCTTTTCCTGTTTCTAAATTCCAGACTTTGATGCTGTTATCGCCGGAACCGGAAATCAATCGCTTGCTGTCCGGTGTTACTGCTACTGATTGTACAAAACTTGTATGACTTTTGAGGTTAAAGATTATTTCCCGGTTTTTTAAATCCCAAACCTTAATACTGCCATCCCAGGAACCAGAAATCACTGCTTTGCCGTCGGGAGTAACTGCTACAGCTTCTACGGCAAAGGTATCGCCGCCAAAGGTAAATACTTCTTGTCCTGTTTCTAAGTTCCAAATCTTGATCGTATTATCCCAAGAACCGGAAATTAGTTGAGTGCCATCGGGGGTTATTGCCACAGCATTGACGTAGGTAAGATGACCTGTAAGGGTGAAAATTTCCTCTCCTGTTTCTAAATGCCAAACTTTGATATTATGGTCGGATGAGCCAGAAATTACCTGCTTACCGTCGGGGGTAATTGCTACAGCTTGTACCCAATCTGTATGTCCGGTGAGGGTGCGCTGCAATCTTCCTCCCGGAGGGGTAAAACTAGGAGTTAATGGTCGGAACCAGGGATATTTCTGTTTTTTTGCTTGGGCTAGTAGTGCTTGAATTTCTGGATTTTCAAAACACATCAAGCGGGCAATTAGTTGTGTGGGTAGTTGGGTATGGTCTGGGACGATAATGTGGGCAGAAATTCGCAGTGTTTCTTGGATTAATTTGAGGGTTTTTATTTGGTGATGGTCGAGGAAATTCGGGATATTTATTGCTAAATTGTAATCTTCTATTAGGGGCTGTACTCCCGATGCTGACAGCTTGGTTTGAATAAAATTGTAATCTGTTAGTAAGCTGTATAATCGATTGATGTCGGAATTGGCGACTAACTGACTGGGCTGGATTTCCAGTTCTGGTGTCTGTGCTGCGGGCAGCATGGGCTCTGACCCTGGCGTAAACTCGCTCATAAATTTTTGGATGTTTTTGTCAAATGTATGCGATGGCTAACTGCACCTTGGTGACATACTCCTACGGGGATTCCGACAAAGAAAGCTAACTCGATCGAGAAACTTGTCTCTTTGGTTAGCATGACATAGTTAATTTCTGTTTGCTACTGGTATGGGGCCCGTGTTTGTAATTAAAAATTATATCATTATTTGAGTTTTTTGATTCTTGTTAATATATCCTCCTGACAGGATGATTGTCCGTCTGTTGCTGTCTCTGGTATTTTTCTGTAGCCAAAGCGCCCTCTACGGTTACTTTATCTGATTAATTTCAAACTGAAAACTCCTTGACAGCTTTGCAGGTGTTCCTCATTCCTTTAAAATATACAAAATAGAGAAGTATTGAGTTCAGAGACAAAATTCATGGATGTTATCGAGTTTTTCGAGCTAAGTGCAGGCAAATGGTTTTCGCAGCGCACCGTACACTATCTCAATTCCGGGGAATTGCAGGCTGGCAAATCTGAGCTCAAAATAGAAATACTGACTGCTACTGAACCCGCAGTGGTGAAGCTGTGCCAACAGCACTCGATCGATCCGAATGCCAGTGGGTTAACTAGCGTTAGGGTGAGTTGGGAGGGTACTCCCGATCGCACTGAGCAAAAACAAATCGGTTCTACAATATTAGCCGTCTTACCCAATGCCGACAATCCCAGGGAAGGCAAAGTGATCCAAGATAAGGGCAATACTCGCTACGTGATGGGCAGTGATGACGTGCTGACATTGATTACGGAATCTGAAACTATCCATGCTGAAGAACGCCTCTGGTATCTCATCCCCAACCTCCGACTGCGTACCAGTGTTGTCAAGGAAGCTAACGGTAATGAACAAGCTTCTTTTTGTTCAGAAATTCGGATGGGAGCAGCCCCTAAAAAATAAAAATTTTGTTATTTGTTATTTGTTATTTGTTTGTGCCGATCACTAATAATCAATAACGAATAACCCATAACCAATTCCTCCCCTTCGCTTCGCCCAGTTCTCAAGGCCCGTATCAGACTTTTTTTCTTCTTTCTCCCTTTTTTCGGCGGCCTTCTTTGGCAATAGCTTTTAACTTGGAGTGAAAATCAGTATGTTTGACGATGGGGACTGATTTTTCAACTAATGGCGAGGCGACTGAAATATCAGCTTCGGCTCGATCGGCCACAGCAGTTACTGCCAAATCTTCATAAATTACAACTTCGGCATTTTCCCTGGTGCGATTGACTGCGGACACTTGTGGTATTTCCTCAGTCTCTACTTTGGGGAGTTCTGCATTGTCGGCGGAATCGAACTCAACATCTGGAGTCGGAAGCAAATCTAGTTCTAACCCACCTAAATCGGATTCTGCACTAGGTAAAAATATAGGTTCTTCGGACAACTTAAAATCATTTTCCTGCATTAAATCTTGAGGAAAATTGCTGCAAACTAAGCGTTCAAACTCGCCATTAAAATGATAAACAGGTTGGTTTAAACGCTGCCACATACTCAATATTTGTGCCACAGAAACGGCTTTGTAACGACCTTGATAAAGCGCTTCAATCACGGCTAAACGGAGCCAATGGCTGGGATAATTAGTCAGCCATTCGCCCGCCAATTTTTCTGCTTTTTTGCCACCTAGGTCAAAACCATAGTGAACCAGCAGAGCCGCTGCTTGTGCAGATATTGCCGTCACTTCTGTCATTTGTTAGTTGTTAGTTGTTAGTTGTTATTTGTTAGTGGTTATTTGTTAATGGTTATTTGTTAGTTCTTATTGGTGATTGTTTAGGCTGAGTTGTTATTTGGTTGCGGAAAACAACCACTAATTAATCACCAATAACTAATTTAATTAATCGGATAAACGCACGCCTCCTTCTACACTTCGCACATCCCCACCAAAAGATTCTGGAGTGCCATTCCAATTGAAGTCGCTAATCCTAAAAGTCAGGCTACCGACTTGACGTTCTGGATTAAAACGTAAAATGATTGCATAACTGCGGCGACTGTATTCCAAAGTGTAATTTGTACTAATGGTTTCCTTGGTATCTAAATTAATAGCACTTTGAATTCCGACTCGAAACCCGCCATAAACTTGTTGGACAAGTCCAAAGGAAAGGATTCTGACATCTACCAGGCGATCGAACAAAAATGGCGATAGACCATCCCGTCCTACCTGAGTGTAAGTCACGTTAAACCCAGTGTAGTCCAGGAAAGGGCGGGAGAAATGACCGAATTGCCCTTGAATGCCGACACTGCCGGCGAGAGAATTTTGTTGATCGTCACTGCTATAAAAACTCCCAACACCACGGATACCCAAAGCCAGTTTCACGTAAGGAACCACCGGAGTCCGCGTATACTTCAAACCCTGGGTAGGAGTGCGGGGGAGGGATTTACCCTGCCATAGGGTAAAGTCGCGGGTTAAGGCTGCGCTCAGTTGTAAGCGGCTCAAATCGATGCGGTTATTTTCCCTCACAGGTTCGAGCAAGTCAAATCTGTCGGTGTCAGCATTGATAAATTGATAACCGGCTTGGTAACTAAGATTAATGCCAGACTTTCCCAGGGGGATGATGGGGGAAGTGAGAACAACTCCCAGGCTGCTGTTGACGGTTTGAAAGCCGAGAGAACCGTTAAAGAGACGATCGCGATAGCTATATTCCCCCACCAGAGTGTGAGTCCCGATCGACTGCCGCAAACGCAAATTACCCCGAAAAGCATTTTCAGCTAGATTCGGGAAATTATCAAAATTGAGAAATATTGCCGAACCGTCGAGCCTAGTACGAGGGCCAAGGGCCACCGTCAACTTCGCTTTCAGGCCGTAACTATCCGGGGAAAACGGGCTACCGCCGTGTTTTTCGATCGCCCGCTGAAGATAAACCTGGGGAGTCAAAGTCAGCCTGACTGGCCCTGCTTGCAGTACATCCAAAGCGCACTCAGCATACAAACCACCGCGATCGCCCCCATCGAAGCCAAAGGTCAAACACGGGCCATTCCGCTGCTGACTGTCAAACACCTGTCGGCGAGGATACACAGGTATTTTCACCCGGTTGTCGAACACCAAACGAGGTTTAGTTGTGACCAATTCCTCCGCCGTGGGAGAAATCCTTCTAATCGTCGCCGTCTTGGCGCGGTATTCCAGTTCCGGCGGAGAAAAGGGGTCATTAGTAATCCGAATATTAGTAGCCACCCTCACGCCATCGGGTCGGAGTTCCAGGCGTTCTGCTTCAAAGCGAACGCGGTTAACGGCCCCAGTGATTTGGGGTGCGGTCACCTGTCCACCCTGTCCGCCACCGCCGATGGTAAAGGTAGCGGCGCCGGGGGAGCGAACTCCGCGCACTGGTTGCTGACTGGTAATTCGATCGCTCAGGGGCTGATTGAGAATCGTGCCCGCACTGATATCTGTGGGGAGTGTGGGGGTTAACTCGCTACCTGCTGCGGGTAAGAACAGTTCACCTTTTGCCTGTTCGACAGCACCGGAATTGAGACCGAGATTAAAGTCCATCCGTTCCCCACGGACTACTTGTTGGCCGCGGGTATAGGCGACATTACCGGATGCTATCACTTGGCGGGTGACTAAGTTGACGATCGCCCGATCGGCATCAATCACCGTTTGTCGGAACCGCACCACCACATTACCAATAGCCGTAACAATTTGCTGCTTGTCATCAAACTCCTGACTGTCTGCTTTCACCTCAATCGTATCTGCCGGACTCACAGGGAAAGGTACCGTCCGCTGGGAAGGTGGGGTGCGGACTCCTGGGGCTGGGCCTGGTTTGGGCTTCGGTTTGGGCGATGCTGGCGTTCCGGGCGTTGGGGCGGTACCCGGAGTCGGAATTTCTAACTGTGGTTGTCCGCTTGGTGTTGGTTCCGGGGGTGGTTCGGGAACTGGAATATCCTGGGGTTCAGGAGGTGACTTATCTTCTAGTTGCAGCCCCTTTGCCTGATAACTGCTGTCATCGGGGTGTGAAACCTCTGCCGATGGTTGTTCTGGTTCCCCCGGTTTTTTCTGAGTCAATAATGCCTCTGGGGTTGGTGCTGGATTCCTACCGGAAAGGCGATTTTGTGGCGGTGCAAAATGATAAGTAGTAAAGGAAGAGTCTTTGGGAGTTTCCCTGGTTGCGGTTTCTACAACGGGAGTGGGATTTTGAAATCTCAAATCTGCTGTGCCGTTTGCCACTGCTGCTAGGGGGTCGTCGATTTCTGAAGGCTGACCTGCTGCTGCGGTTGGGTCCAGGAGTCTGGCGGAGGGTGCTGGTTCGGTGGCTGGTTTTGCTTCTGACAGAACTAGAGCTGGGCTTGGTTCCGGTTGTTCTGTGGAGTTGCTGCGGGTGTCTCTATCACTTGCCGCCACAGCGAGGGCGACTTTTTTGGGCTTTGTGATATTGATGATGGCAGGGGGTTCTGGTGGCGGTACCGGATAGGGCATAGTTATAGCAGAAGGAAGAAAGAAGAAGGAAGAAGGAAGAAGGAAGAAGGAATATGCAATAAAATCAATGGTTTGAGCAATTGAAAATGTCCTAGTTACCTATTTAGGTTGCTATAAATGTTTAAACAGAAATTTGATGTCTGAAATTTGCAGTGGCTGCGCTGCTTGGGATGCTGGCTGCTGTTAGAACTTGCTTTCACCACAAGATAACCTCACTGACCAGCGAGGTTAAGTTTGTTTAACTAATTTTTGATGGTTTGTGGGTTCATGGCAGGGGCTGCTGTGGCCCGCCCCTCCTATGCTGGATGGATTGCTCGCTTGTATCCAATCCGCTAGCATCGGATTTCTGTGGTTGAGTCAAGTGGCTACCAACACCTAAGTACAATTTTTGGTTTTTGGACTCACTTTCAACCATGGACAGTCTTTCCGGTGCAACCCGACATGGATATTATTCCATGTCTCTGCGGTTGGGGTTCCGAGCTGGGTCATTGGACAAAAATCCAAATATGAACAGGGAAACAAAGAATAGGACAACTATATTAACTACGATTTTGAGGGTTAGCACTGTGGGAGTCTCCAAGAATGCGATCGAGCTGAGTGATTTGTTGCTGGTGCAACTTTTTTATCATATGTCAAAGATTAGCGAATTTAATCTTTGCTGTTGATGATTTTTGGGAAGTTGATTTTTGCCCATTCCCACAGTTGTTCGATTATTTTTTCTAGTCGCACCATGATGCGATCGAGCCATTCTAGCACTTGTTCTAGGGGATGCTTGATGTATCCCATTGATTCTGCTGTGGTTTCTAAGCACTCCTGTGCTTGTTCCTCTGGGCTGTTCTTTTCTGTTTCTTTGGTGATGCTGATGTATTTGCTGGGGGTTGGGCCGAGCTCAGGGGTGGTTGCTGTTTCTGGTTGAGTTTTCTGTGTCTGGATCTGAGTTGATGCTTCTAGGTTGCTCTGTCTGCTATTTTTTTGAGTATTTTCTAAATTTGATGTTTTTTGGGGTTGACTTTTTGTTACTTTTGTGTTGATGCTAATTTTGAGCTGGGCGATCAGGTTTTGAATTGCTTCTGGGTATGGTGATGTGGATTTTGGTGTCGATCGACCAGGGGGCAATTTTTCGATTTCCGTATTTTGGGGCTTGACTTTTGTGCTGATTTGTGTTATTTGCTCTGGGGCTGGCGGTGGCACTTGGTCTAGGGAGGGCGGTGCTGGCTCTCCAAATAGGTCTTGCCAATTTAGCCAAGGTCGATCGCCCTTGGTCTCGGTTTTTTCAGTATTTTCCGCTGCTCTTTGTTGCAAAGAATACTTGATTGCCAGAGATTTTTCTGTATTATCACTGGCTGCTGTTTCTTTGCCTAGGAGGTAGTCTACTGATGACCAAATCATCTGTTCGATGCTTTTGGCGTAGTTTTCGACTATTTCACGGGTGCTTGGGCTCAAATTCTCGGTTGTTGGCTCTATCTGGGCTGGCTGGCTGTCTGTTAAGTCACCAGTAATTTTTGATACTTGGGGTATGGTGAATTCTTCGAGGTTGACGGCGGCGCGATCGAGTAATGTGACAAAGGATAGAGGATTGGTGGCTCGATCGAACTTAGTGTAAAAATCTGTGGTTAATTCTGATGTATGGCAGTCTAGCGCACTTGCGGAGGTAATTGCCGGTCGATCGGTTTTGACTCCGGTGATTTGCGCTCTATCGGTTTGAGCTATGATTAAATGGCGATCGGCACCAGTATTAATGGCTTTTTTCATCGCCAGGATTGATTCTCCAAACTGATTTCTTTTCAGCGCCAAGGGACTTGTTTGTACCCAAGTCATCAATTGCCAAAAACCGCGCACTGGCGGAAGTAGGGATTTTGCCGCAGCCTCTTCTAAGCCGAGATTAAATTTTAATTCTTTTTTAGCAATTTCTCGTCGCCCTGGCCCGGAGTTGGCGACTTCCCAAGTTATGCGCCCCTCCAAGAGTTCCTGTTGTTCTTGGGTTAAAATATCTAAAATCTGATTTTCTGCTCCCACCAATACTAAACTGCGGGCTGGTAGAAAAGTCGCAATTCCCCGAACTTTCGGTGTGGTGTTAACGGTGTCACCATGATTGATGGAAATTTCGGTTACTGGAGTTTGAGAGTCTGGATGTTCTAAAACTAAATTCCTGGGAGTTGTTTTGGCATGGTTTCGGGTAAAGTGTGTTTGTGCCACTAAAGCCTGTGGTGTCACTGGGGCTGGCAAATTTTCGGCTGTAATTACAAAGGATAAATTGTCGGATTTTGTCGTTGTTTGCGATGGGAGGAGTATATTTTCAGCCATGTGCACAATATCTACGATCGCACTTTCTGCGCCTATCTCCTCATCCCACCCATTTGGGGATGAATTCTGAGAAAATTTGAAATTTTCTCTTTCAGCAAATTCCTGCAATTCCGGTAAATCTATTTTTTGACTTGATTCCCGCAGTTGTCTGGCTAACATTCGCGAACTTTGCACCAGCAAGTATGCTGGATAAAGTAGAATTTGGGTAGTGTTAAGCGTTGCGGATGTAACTTGTCGCCAAGTGCGATCGCAATTTTCGGCAACTTGGCGGGACTGTTTGGATATAAATTTTAATAGTCGGCTTTGGTACGGGCCGCCGTAGTTATTTGAAGACATAATTTAATTTGAGGTTGATTCAACCTTGTTTCTGTCTAATTCTCAATCTTAGCGAAATATGAGTGCTTCTGTGTCATCTGCTAGCAATAATATTTCTGAAGTTGTCGAAAGGTTGCGTCGCCTCACCCGATGGGATGCGCAGTCTGGCTGGAGGTACTACGACTCAGACTTGGCTGTTGTCCATGGGGTAAATATTTGTAACTGGCCTGTTGCCGAACTTAACCATAAAGGACATCTTGCTTGGCCTGCTGGTAAACAAGTTTTTTATTTGGGACAAAAATTTGTAGTTCCTCCCAATTTGTCAGCCTATCCTGTGACGGGGTTGCGCTTGCTGTTGAGCTTGACTTGGTGGGCCGACAATGTTCAGATTTTTGTGAATGGGGAGTTAGTTGGAGTCGGAGATTTATTTGATTGTACGGTGCGACTTTTGTTAAGTCCCTCTGTCCTTCTGGGAGATGAATTTTTAGTAATTTTGCGTTTGGTGAGTCCTGGTCACGATGCGGGTGCTTTGGTGAAGTCAGTTTGTCTGTATGAAGCTGCTGATTCTGCTTGTTTTGACCCTGGTTTTGTGGCTGATGAATTGGAGATTTTGCAAAATTCCCTGTCTGGTAATTTCTCAAATTTAAATTTCCAATACTCCCCCACTAAAAATATAGTCCATGGTGGGTTGGTTGTCAAGGGGGAAATGCTAAAATCTCAAGTGGAATTGGCGGTGGGTTTGATTGATTGGTCTGTGGTGGGCGATCGACAAAAGTTCGATCGTTCGCTTTCTAGTTTAAGGCAAAACTTGCTCGGATTTTTGGGAGGTTTTCAGGATGGTTTAAAGGTTGAAACCGCAGAGGGCACAGAGGGCACAGAGGGAGGTGGAAGAGAGAGGGTTTTTGGGAGGGCAGAAAGTGATGAGAGTACATCTATATATATAGGAGAAAGTAGTGGAAAATCTTCTATATATAAAGGTAAAATTTACTTAGTTGGTCATGCTCATTTGGATTTGGCTTGGTTATGGCCTGTTGCGGAAACTTGGGAAGCGGCAGAACGGACTTTTGAGTCGGCATTGAAGTTACAATCGGAGTTTCCTGGTTTAATTTTCTGTCATTCAACTCCTGCACTTTATGCTTGGATAGAAGAGCATCGGCCTGATTTATTTGCAGAGATTACAAAACAGGTAGCTGCGGGATTTTGGGAAGTTGTTGGTGGGATGTGGGTGGAACCAGATTTAAACTTGATTTCGGCTGAATCCATGGTGAGACAAGTTGTTTATGGACAGCGTTACGCCCAAGAAAAGTTCGGGGAGTTAATGCGGGTAGTTTGGCTACCGGATACTTTTGGTTTTGGATGGCAATTACCTCAGATTTTGCGCGATGGTGGAGTTGATTATTTTGTGACGCAAAAGTTGCGTTGGAATGATACCACTGAGTTTCCCTATGGTGCATTTTGGTGGGAAGGTTTGGATGGTACTAAAATATTTAGCATGATGTCGGGTCCGATCGGTGAAAACATCGAATCTGTGAAAATGGCGAATCATCTTTTTGATTGGCAAATTAAAACGGGTTTGCAATCTGCTGTTTGGCTACCGGGAGTTGGCGACCACGGTGGCGGCCCGACTCGTGATATGTTGGAGGTTGCGAAACGCTGGGAATTGTCGCCTTTTTTTCCGAGGTTGGAGTTTGCGAAGGCTGTGGATTATTTGGCGTTGATTGAGAGTCAGTTTTCGCCGGAAGTGTCGGAGTCTCAAGCTGATGTTTCGATGCGAGACAATTCGGCTGCGGCTGAATCTGCTAATTTGGGTAAAGTTTTCCAGTCTCCAGTCGATGTTTCGATGGGAGACAATGCGGCTGCGGTTGAATCTGCTAACTTGGGTAAAATTTCCCAGTCTCAAACTGATGTTTCGAGGCTTCCTCTTCTTCCTCTGTGGAAAGATGAACTTTACCTGGAATTCCACCGAGGTTGTTACACAACTCACGCGGATCAAAAGCGTTACAACCGCCGCTGTGAGGAATTGCTTTACCAAGCTGAGTTGCTGTCTTCCCTCGCCACGATTTGCGCGGGTGCGATTTATCCGAAGTCTGAATTAGAAATAGCCTGGAAAAAAGTTTTATTTAACCAGTTTCACGATATTTTACCTGGTTCTTCGATCGCCCAAGTTTATGCTGATGCTAATCTAGGATGGGCTGAGGTCGATCGCACTTGTCGTTCAATTGTGCTAACATCTTTGGATGCGATCGCCAGTCAAATTTCTCTGCCTTCTCCACCCCAACCTGATGCTCAACCGATTTTAATCTTTAACTCCCTCAATTGGTCGCGTTCGGAAGTTGTCTCTTTATCCCTTCCCGATTCCGCTGCTACCACTTGGGCGATTTACGACTTGTCAGGACAACGGCTGACTACGCAAATTCAACCGTGCGATCGACCACAACCACAATCTACACTGTTATTTTTGGCAAATAATCTCCCCCCAGTCGGCTACCGGGTGTTTTGGCTCTGTCCCGAAGCTGCTGAAACCCTGGAAAATTCGTCACCCTTACCAGAAAACTACAATCAGACATGGTTAGGTGAAGTTACAACTAATATTGCACGAAACGAGGGTGTTTGTCAAGAAACTCCTTTTGTCCCTCCAATAATGCTGCTAGAAAATGAATTTATTCGAGTAAAAGTAGACAGCGAAACTGGAAATTTATCGAGTATTTGGGATAAACTAAATCATAGGGAAGTCCTGAATGAATCTGGAGGCAATCAACTGCAATCATTTCAAGATGGCGGTCAATATTGGGACGCTTGGAACATCGATCCAAATTATGCAAAATATCCCTTAGCAGCGCCGATACTGAAAGATATTACCTGGATCTCCCAGGGAGAAATAAGGCAGAGTTTGCGTGTAGTTAGACAAATTGGTAAATCGGAGTTTTACCAAGATTATATAGTAGAAATTGGTTCGCCAGTGCTGAAAATTAAAACAGTGGTAGATTGGCAAGAAAAGCACGTTTTAGTAAAAGCAACCTTTGGGTTAAATGTAGAAGCAGATTTGGCAACGTGCGAAATTCCCGGAGGTGCGATCGAGCGCACAACTAAACCGCAGACTGCGGCGGAAAAAGCCAAATGGGAAGTGCCGATATTACGGTGGACAGATATCAGTAATGACGATTTTGGAGTTAGCTTACTCAATGATTGTAAATATGGTTGTGACCTTCAACCAAATCAAATTCGTCTAACATTACTCAGGAGTTCGACTTGGCCAGATGCACAAGCTGATATCGGCATTCATGAATTTACTTGTGGAGTTTATCCTCACCGCGGAAATTGGCAAGATGCTGGTACTGTACGACAGGGATATGAATTGAATTTGCCACTCTTAGTCAAGGTATTTCCCAAGTTAGAAGGAAATCACCACCGCACTTTGCCGACTGTAGGTAAATTCCTCGATTTATCAGCCGACAACTTAGTTTTGATGGCTTTCAAACAGTCGGAAGACCATGCTAACTTGTGGATTTTACGGTGTTATGAATCCCAGGGTAAAGAGGCTCGGTTAGAATTAGAGAGCGATTTGAGTTTGGCGATTATTCAGTCAGTGGACTTGTTAGAACAACCGACAACTTTACCAGAGAAATCAGAGGATGGGAAGGGTTTCCAAATATCCCCTTGGAAAATCGCCAGTTTTTCCATAAAATATGGGGATTACAAATAAATTTATTATCTCCAAAAATAAGCAACAGAATTAATAATCATCATTCCGAGTAAAAAAATAATGGTACTTGGGTCGATCGCCTCCCAGGCGGTTTTGAGATTAACTACGCCTAAAGCCACCATAAAACCTGACCCAACAATAGCGATCGCAGCCCGGTTCATCCGTAAACCCGGTACATACCCTAACCCAAAACCCAGGTAGGTTAATCCCAACAATAGATATTTCAGTGTTATCATATATATTTAAAACCTTTGATGAGCGTAAACTAACACAGAGCTGGGATTGGGAATCGCAAACGTCCCCAGGGACAGAGTTGTAAATTTGTTACAGCTAAGCAGCTTTATTGTAAAAATAGGTTTGACTTTGTTTCATAAAAAAGTTGAACCAGAGTGAGTAAATTTAATTACAATTGAGTTAATTTAAAAGTGTTTGCTAACAATAATTATTCAATTAACCCAGAAACAAACAATTCTCATGCCATCTGCACGGGGAACGAACTCGGAACAGCTAAAATTTCGTGCAGTAGAGAAATTGAACGCAATTGGTATCGTACTCTTTACGATAATTTTCCAGGAATTTACTTCGTTCTCGACGCTTTGGGAAGAGTATTTTCGCTTAATCAGTTCGGTGCATCTCGACTGGGTTACAGGGCCCACGAATTAGTTTCTCATTCAATTTTTAACATATTTGAAAGCCAAAATCAAGGTAAATTGCACGCAGAATTTGCCGAATTTGTGCAGCTAGAAGATAGTGGCTATCGCCAAAAAAGGAAGGCTTGGGAATGCAGTTTGACTTGCAAAGATGGTAGGAAAATTTGGGTAAAAGCAACTGCATTAACTTTGTCGGAACCAGCCTGGGAAATAGTCAAAAATAGTAACAATTCCTTTGAAACTTTCCAACTGCCAAGCGTACTGCTAGTTTGCGAAGAAATTACATTACCCACATATCTAACACCAGAGGCAAAAGCTCAGCAAATTTGGCGAAATCAAACTCAGGCGATCGCCAAATTAGCCAAAAGTCAAGCTACTGAAAAGAAAAATATAGAAGAATTTATCCGAGAAATTACGGAAACGGCTGTGAATGTTGTAAAATGCGATCGGGCTAGCATTTGGCTGTACAGCGAAGACCGCACCCAGCTTCACTGTATGGACCTTTACGAACAAAATACCAAACTCCATTTCGTACAAATAATTGTCACAGCAGCAGACTGTCCGGCTTATTTTCGAGCGTTGAAGTCCGAAAGTATGATCGCAGCAGTGGCTGCAACTAACGATCCCAGAACGCGAGAACTAGCAGGTCTTTATTTTTCCGATCGAGGTATTACTTCCCTATTAAACGTACCCATTATGTTGGGTGGTAAAATGGTAGGAATTGTGAATATTGAACGTGCTGCGTGTGACAGTGAGTGGACGGAAGACGAACAGTATATCACCAAAATATTAGCAGATTTTGTTTCAACAAGTTTGTCAGTCAGCGAAAGAGTAAAAATCGAATTAACGCGACGGGAACAGCAGCAAAACTTGATGAATGATTTTTACGAAAAACTAGAAGCACGAGTAGAAAAACGCACAGCAGAACTGAGTAAAGCCAATCAAGAACTGGCTGAAAGAATCTTTAAAAAAGAACAAATAGAGGCAGAAATCCGACAGCAGCAGCAAGAACAGCAAATTATTCTGGATTCCATACCAGCCATGATTTGGTACAAAGATACCGAAAGTCATTTGCTGCGAATTAATAAAGTGGCAGCAGCATCTAGAGGTTTGCCTCCAGAGCAATTAGAAGGTAAATCCTTTTATGAAATATATCCCGACGAAGCAGAGCAATATTATTTAGAAGACTTACAAGTAATTAATTCCGGCGTTCCCCGATTAGGCAAAATTCACCAACTGCCCACTGTCTCAGGTCAAAAATGCTGGGTACGCACAGACAAAATACCTTACCTAGACAGCGCAGGTAAAGTAGCAGGTGTGATAGTTTTTTCAGTAGATATTACGGAGTTAAAGCAACTAGAAATAAGACTGCGAGAATCGCGGGATAGATTGAAAGAAAGAGTTGAAAAACGCACGGGGATGTACAGGCAAGCAATGACTGCTTTGTACTCAGCAAATATGCAGCTTCAACAATTAATAAAAAGTGATAGTTTCCCAGAACAAATTAGCCGTAAAACCGCCACAGATCACTTGCTAGAATGTGAAGCTTATTTTGAAGCGGTTGCCGTGGCAGACCGGGATACAATTTTGAATGTCAGCAAAATTTTTGGGGAGTTATTCGGTTACAAACCGCAGGAAATGGCGGGGATGAGTTTGTTGGAACTGCTGTCGCCACAATCTTATAAACAAGCACCACAAATGATTTCGGCAGCCAGCAATACAATCTGCGAAACAGTTTTTATCAAGCGAGACGGGACAACTTTTCCTGCTGAAGTGCGGAGCAAATTCGTATTATATGAAGGTCGATTACTTCAGGTTAAAGCCGTGCGAGACCTGACGGAAAATAAATTACTAGAAGCAGAATTAGAGAGGTCTCGTTCTATTTTGCACGCGACTTTGGAAGCAACAGCCGATGGTATTTTGGCTGTCACTACAGCGGGAGAAATGATTAGTTTTAATGAAAACTTAGTAAAAATGTGGGGAATTACCGAAGAAATTAAAAACTCAATGGATCGCAGAATGCGGTTGGAATTTCTTACTCAACAAGTTAAAGACCCCAAAGCTTTTATCTGCCGAATTCAAGAAATTTATAACCATGCTGAAGCTGAAATCTGCGACATTCTAGAATTTAAGGATGGTCGCACTTTTGAACGCTATACTCAGCCCATTAGAGTGGGACACAATATTATTGGCAGGGTGTGGCGCTTCCGTGATATTACCTCTCGTTCTAAGGTGACGGCAATGTTGGGAGATAGCCAAAGACGTTTTCGGGCAATTTTTGATTCTTCGTTCCAATTTGTGAGCCTTTTGAAACCGGATGGTACTTTGTTAGAAGCTAACCAAACTTCTCTAGATTTTGCAGGAATCAATCTGCGGGATGTGGCTAATCTTCCATTTTGGCAAGGACCTTGGTGGGGGGGGGCTGAGGAAATTCAAGAACAGTTAAAACAAGCAATTTCTCGCTCTGCAAAAGGTGAATTAGTCCGCTATGAAGTGGAATTTAAAGGTACAAATCGGACGGCAACTATAGATTTTTCTCTGAAACCAGTAACCGATGAAACTGGTCAAGTGGTATTGCTATTACCGGAAGGTAGAGATATTACAGAAAGCAAGCAAGCTCAAATCGCCCTGCGACAGCAGGTAGAACGGGAACGCCTAATCACGCAGATTCAATCGCGTATCCGTTCTTCCCTAGACCTCCAAGATATCCTAAATACTACGGTAGCGGAAGTGCGGGAGTTTTTAGCAACCGATAGAGCGATCGTTTTCCGCTTCCGACCTGATTGGAATGGAGATGTGGTGGTGGAGTCAGTTGGGGAAGATTGGATACCACTTTTGGGGAAGGTTCTTGATGATTGTTGTTTTGCAAATTCTTATATCGGACAGTATTTGAAAGGCAGAATTCGAGCTGTTGAGGATATTCAAGCTGCGGGTTTGGATGAGTGTCATGTTAATTTTTTGACGGAGTGTCAGGTGAAGGCGAATTTGGTGGTGCCTATCCTACAGCAGGGTATAGAATCTAGGGAAGGTAACGCTTCTTGTTCTGTACCGAAATTGTGGGGTTTGTTGATAGCCCACCACTGTTCTGGACCTCGCAGGTGGCAACAGTTTGATATGGATTTACTGAGTCAGTTGGCTACTCAATTGGCGATCGCGATCGAACAATCTTTACTTTACCAGCAGTTAGCAGCAGCCAATCAAAGATTAGATGGCTTGGTGAATTTGGACAGTCTAACTCAACTAGGAAATCGTCGTCGCTTTGACGAAGTTTTGAACAGAGAATGGGAGCAATGTAGTAGTTCCCAGCCACTATCTTTGATTATGTGCGACATTGACTGTTTTAAACTTTACAACGACAATTACGGGCATCAAGCGGGGGATGCTTGTTTGCAACAAGTGGCACGGGCGATCGGAGATACTTGTGCAGAAGTATCTCCAGAACAGCTTTATTTGCCTGCTAGATACGGTGGCGAAGAATTTGGGGTAATTTTGCCAAATACAGACCTGTCTAGGGCGCGGACAGTTGCTGAAGCAATCCGCAGCCGTGTTAAAGCTTTAGCTATTCCCCATATCAAGTCCGTTGTCAGCGATTGCGTGACTCTGAGCTTGGGAGTTGCGAGCATTTCCGAAGGTCAAAACTCACCTAAAATGCTGATAGAAGCGGCGGATAAAGCGCTTTATCAAGCTAAGTCTAGCGGGCGCGATCAAGTAGGGATTAATCAGTAGTTCATAAGTGGTTTGTAGCAATAACTTTAGTCGTGGAATAGCTAACACCTTGCCAAGCTAACTAAAGTTATCGCTACCAAGTATGAGTTATTTAGTTAACAGTTGTTGAAACACTTCATACATTTCCCTTGCCAACTTTTGAGGATTCCACAAAGGTGCAAGATGTTCTGGCTGTTTAGATTTAATCAAGTGTTCTTTCACAGCATTTCGGAAACTAGCATCTCGCCCAAACTTAACTCCCCACTGGGTGTATTCTTCCCAACTCCAAGCCGCACCCACATCAAGATTTGCACTTTTGAGAAAAGCATAACCCATCCGCGAAAGATATTGGTCGCCGGATCTAGTTACCACTGGCAAATTCGCCCACAAAGCCTCCAAATTATGAGTACCACCATTATAAGGATAGGAATCTAAAAGCACGTCAGCCACATAATAAATGGCGCGGTGTTCTTCTTCCGTTTTGGTTTGCCCCACAAACTTAATCCGAGTAAAATCTACTCCTTGAATATCGCATTCTTCGCGGTAAGTGCTGTGAATCACTTCAGGATCGCCTTGACCTTTACGGATTAGCAAACTATCAGGAACTTCTTTGAGTATTTTAACTTGAGCGCGCACCATTTCAGGATTAGTTTTTCTCCCTGGTGCCACGCAGAGATAAGTCATTTGATCTAACCCAATACCGAGGGAAGTTCTAATCGCTTCTCGATTCACTGAAATGCTTTCTAATGCCCCAATGGCTACGGAACAACTAGGCAATCTCACTAACTGTTCTAAGTAATGTTTTTCAACACCGGCGGGGTGAGTGTGTTCGTCGCACAGAAAATAGTGATTGTCTGAGATATAAGGTGCATCAAATCCTAGCCAAGAAACACAGATGCCAGCGGGATACTGGTGTAACACTTCTACATTTGTTGGTACTGTCATCGAGTCTAAATCGATTAATACATCCAAATCGTCTTGCCGCACTTCGGCGAGAATTTCACCACCATCTGCAAAACCATTTGGATACTTTTTGGGCCAATAAAATTTGCCCGCCATGTCTTCAAATCGCTGGGTTACTTCATCTTTGTTAAGTTTGCCGGTGACGTAGAGGTGAACGTGGGGAGTGATGCGGCTTAATTCCCGAATTAAAGCTTCGCTGCACCAGCCGACGGAGTGACGACGGAAGTGTTTTGAGAGGAAGCCGATTCTTAAAGGTTTTTGGTTTGTTTGGTAATTGACTGGTTTGATTCTGTCGATTGATTGCCGTGGAGGAAGGACTTTTTTGTAGTATTCCTTGGCAACTAATCGGTAAAAGCTGGCATTTTTCTCGCGATTATCTCGCAGGTGAGAGACTGCAAACAAGAAGATTTCGTAGAGCAGTTTTAGTTCGATATTGGTAAAGGTTTCGATTTTTTCGTAGGAGAGTGCTTCGATTTCTTCGAGTTTCTGAATTGCCTGTTTGCTCACCCCTGATTGCAGATAGGAGAAAACGTAAGCGGTGGCTGACATGACTGGTACTTGTTCGCCACAGTTTTCGCAGTAGTTGTCTGCGACTTTGCGAGCTCCTGCTAGGTTGGTGGAATGGCTTAGTAAGTCGCACAATTGTTGGTGGGCTTCGCTGAATTTGGGGTTGAATTCGATCGCCTTTTCAAAATTGGCGATCGCCTCCAAGGGCTTATCCTGCTTTTGAATGTGTCCCATCCGACAGTAAACTTCTGCCCAATTTGGTTTGAATACCAGGGCTTCTTGATAGCTGGCTTGGGCTTCTTCCAGTTTGCCTAACATAGATAAAGCGTTGCCTAAATTAGCGTGAACATCTGCCCAGTCTGGCTTGATTTTGAGGGCATTTTGATAACTGGTAACTGCTAATTCGTACTTTCCTTGCTGCAAAAATGAATTGGCAAGGTTGGAGTGCAAAACTTCTAATTCCGGCTTTAATTCTACAGCTTTCTGATAATAAGTAATGGCTGCATCGAGATTGCCTTGTTGCGATCGCGCACTGCCGATGTTAGCATAGGCTTCTGCCCAATCTGGCTTAATGGCGATCGCCTTTAAATAGCTTTCAATAGCTTCATCGCGCTTGCCTTGAGTGAAAAGTCGGTTAGCTAAGTTAAAGTGGAAGTCTGCACCGACTAGCTGGGGATTAAGTTCGGATGTTCTCTGAAAACAGGCGATCGCGGCTTCCACGTTGCCATATTTGTGATATACTTTACCTAAATTCCAGTGAGCGCCCGCTAAATTGGGACTGAGGACAATGGCGGCTTCGTAATGGGCGATCGCCTCTTCCAAGCGATCCATTTTAAAATACATACTGCCGATATTAGCGCGAACTTCAGCAAAATTTGGTCGCAATTCTAAGGCGTGAGAATAGGAGCGAATTGCTGCTTCAAGTTTGCCTATAGCTTGCAAAGCATTCCCTAAAGTCACGTAAGCATGAATGTAATCTGGTCGAGTTTTGATGGCCAAATGACACGCTGCGATCGCTTCAGTAACCTTACCTTTTACCAAACAATCTTCTGCCAGATTTTTGTAGCCTTCAACTTCTTTAAAATTGGCAATTTCCTCATTGCTGGGAACATTCAATTGAGAAACTTGTTCAGAAACTTCCGCTGGATTTGTGAAGGATGTATTTAAATTTTTATTAGTTTCTGATGGTGGCAAATTGATACTGGAAGGCTGTAAACCATAGCCTTCGTCTTTGTTGACAGTTACCCCTTGTTGTGGGTCAGATTCTGGTTCTAATTCCAGAAATTTGCTAGGGGTATTTTCCTGCTCTTTTTGTTTAAGTAAATCAGATATTTTCTCTGCTATGCTTGCATCTTCAGGTTGCATTTCCAGGACTTTTTGATAACAAGCAATGGCGGCATCTAACTTGCCTTGATAATGGAGAACGCTACCAAGCATCAAACGTACTGAACACAAATATGGATTAATAGCAATAGCTGTTTGGTAAGATTTTTCCGCCTCCGATAATTGTCCTAGTTTGTAATACATACTGCCCAAATTAGCACTAGCTTCTGCAAATTCAGGCTGATTTTTTAAGGCTTGTAAATAAGCTTGAATTGCCATTTCCAGCTTGTTTTGACTATGTAAAGCATTGCCCATTGTCAAGTAAGCGGGAGCAAAACTAGGGTTAAATTTAACGGCGAGATGGCAGGAGTCGATCGCCTTTTCAAATTCCCCTTGCAAAGCATAAACTTCCGCCAAGGTTTTGTAAACCTCTGCATCTTCCCCATTGAACTCTAGAGATTTATGATAATGTGCGATCGCCTCATCAAGCCTACCTGTGTCTTTCAGCCGATTTGCCTTTTGGAAATAAGTTTGAGCTGCCTCTAAATTCACCAAAGATTCCGCAATCATTTGTTCTACCACTGTTACAGTTTTGATACTAATACTATTCAGCCATTTTACCCGCGATCGGGATTGCACCAACCAACTACACCCTGGATAGCGCAATTATCCATCGATTTATGAACTAGATTTTTTTTTCATTAAACCACAGAGGCCACAGAGGGCACAGAGAAGAAATAGAGAAGAAATAGATAAGTTCCCAAATGATAGAAAACTTATCGCAGAGAACTTGCTAGTTTCATCTCTTCCTCTTCCTCTCTGCGTTCTCTGCGCTCTCTGCGGTTCATTAAATCCATCAGTGCTATAATTTTAAAACTATTCAGGATTATTGAACATGACCACAGAACAAGACCCAGTAAAATTGATGAAACAGCAAGTAGGGTTTGCTGCCGCCGATCGGGTACAGTCAGGAATGATTGTGGGACTGGGCACGGGGTCAACTACAGCTTATACTATTCAGGCCTTGGGCGATCGCATCAAATCCGGTCAACTCAAAGATATCAAAGGAGTACCAACATCTTTTCAATCAGAAGTGTTAGCCAAACAATACGGAGTACCGCTGACAACTCTGGATGAAATTGACAGAATAGATGTGGCGATTGACGGCGCTGATGAAGTCGATCCGCAGCTAAACTTAATTAAAGGAGGAGGCGCAGCCCACACTCGCGAAAAAGTTGTAGATTGCCTTGCAGCTCAGTTTATCGTAGTAGTTGACAGTTCTAAAATGGTAGAGAAATTGGGTTCGACTTTTCGAGTCCCAATCGAAGTGATACCAATGGCGATCGCCCCTGTCACCCGCGCCATTGAAAAACTGGGAGGAAAACCAGAACTCCGCATGGGAATCAGAAAAGCAGGGCCAGTAATTACCGACCAAGGTAACATGGTAATTGATGTCCAATTCGACAACCTAGACAACCCTGTCGAACTTGAAAAAACTTTAAATAACATTCCCGGCGTGTTGGAAAATGGCTTGTTTGTTAACTGCACGGATTTAGTTTTGGTTGGTGAAATTAAAGATGGCAAACCTGTAGTCCGCGAGATTTTCAAGCAATCATAACTTACCCACTGGCAATCATAGACTCTTGGTAGAACAGGCATATTGCCTGTTCTTTAAAATAGCATAATAGGTAATTTCCAGTAATTAAAAATAGCCAAGTTCCGATTTATTAAAATAAAAAATGATTTGAAGCTGACGACTGCTTCATTATGCCTTCTTCCTTATTCCTTCTTCCTGAATTTCCCCCCTTGGGGGGGCTAGGGGGGGGGTTCTTCTTCCTTCTTCCTTCTTCCTTATTCCTTCTTCCTGAATTTCCCCCCTTGGGGGGGCTAGGGGGGGGTTCTTCTTCCTTATTCCTTCTTCCTTATTCCTTCTTCCTGAATTTCCCCCCTTGGGGGGGGCTAGGGGGGGTTCTTCTTCCTTATTCCTTCTTCCTTATTCCTTCTACTTATGATGCAATATCGCAGATTCGGACGCACAGAATTATCCATGCCAGTCTTTTCCTGCGGTGGCATGAGATATCACTACAAATGGCAAGACATACCACTAAATGAAATTCCCCTTGACAATCAAGAAAATCTCGAAAAAACGATTCGCTACTCTGTAGAATGTGGCATCAATCACATAGAAACTGCTCGCGGTTACGGCACTTCTGAAATGCAATTAGGATTAATATTACCGAAGTTGCCCCGTGAAAAACTAATCGTTCAAACAAAAGTTACTGTCCAACCTAACGCGCATAAATTCCGTGAAGAATTTGAGACATCCTTAGCTTATTTACAACTAGAATACGTCGATTTACTATCGATACATGGCATTAACACCTGGGAATTACTAGAAGATTCCATTCGTCCTGGTGGCTGCATGGATGTGGCTAGAAAATTGCAAGCAGAGGGCAAAGTCCGGTTTATCGGTTTTTCAACTCACGGCCCGACGGATGTGATTGTCAAAACAATTGAAACCAATCAATTCGATTATGTTAACCTGCACTGGTACTACATTAATCAAATTAACTTGCCAGCCATTGAAGCTGCTAAACTTCACGACATGGGCATTTTTATCATTAGTCCTTCCGATAAAGGCGGTCAACTTTACAACCCGCCACAAAAATTGATCGACTTGTGCTATCCTCTGAGTCCGATGGTGTTTAACGACTTATTTTGTTTGTCCCATCCGCAAGTACACACTTTGAGTCTGGGTGCAGCCAAACCTGAAGATTTTAACGAACATCTCAACGCTGTACAATTGTTAGATAAAGCCGATGGACTTTTGCCACCAATATTAGCAAGATTGGAAACCGCAGCAATTAATCAATTAGGAGAAGATTGGTTTAAAACTTGGCACGTCGGTTTACCAACCATAGAAAATACTCCGGGAAATATTAACATTTATGTGATTTTGTGGCTGTGGAATTTAGCCCAGGCTTATAATACTATAGAGTATTGCAAAATGCGCTACAATCTGCTGGGTAACGCCAGCCACTGGTTCCCAGGTCAAAAAGCCGATCGCCTCGATGAATTAGACTTGCGTCGCTGTCTCGCTCACAGTCCCCACGCTGCTAAAATTCCCGGTATTCTCAAAGCAGCCGATGAACTTTTTGGAGGTGAATCTGTTCAGCGCTTATCCAAAGAATAATATCAAAAAACCAGGCTATTTTTGGAGATTTCCTACTTATTGAAGAAGTCGGGAATTGGCGGATAGTGTAATATGGTTTAAACGGTTAATAATTCACTTAGGTACTGTATATGAGTCTGAAACGTCGAGATTTCTTGTATTTACTGACTGCTAGCGTCGGAGCTCTTACCGCAGGTGCTTATCAAGCGTCAGGAAATAATGTATCCCAAGCAAGTCCAATTGCCGAAGCAACCAAGATAGCTCAAACTCCGGGGCCTTTTACACTGCCACCTCTCCCCTACGAATACAATGCCTTAGAACCGCACATCGATGGGCGGACAATGCAATTCCATCATGATAAACATCACGCAGCTTACGTTAAAAACCTCAACGATGCTGTTAGCAAATATCCGCAACTCAAAAACATGAGTGTGGAAAATATGCTCAGGGATTTGAGTAAAGTACCCGAAGATATTCGCACAGTAGTTCGTAACAATGGTGGCGGACACGTAAATCATAGTATGTTTTGGGAAATCATGAGTCCCAAAGGCGGTGGCGAGCCCACAGGTAGTTTAGCAACAGCAATTAAGCAAAGTTTCGGCACTGCGGACGATTTTAAAGCCAAATTTAACGACGCGGGAACTAAACGTTTTGGTAGTGGTTGGGTGTGGTTAGTCCGCACTAAAGCTGGCAAACTTGAGATTGCAACTACTCCGAATCAAGACTCTCCTTTAATGGATGGAAATTATCCAATTATGGGTAATGATGTTTGGGAACACGCTTATTATCTCAAATACCAAAACTTGCGCGCTGATTATCTCAAAGCTTGGTGGAATGTTGTGAATTGGACAGAGATTAGCAAGCGTTACGAAAAGGCGATCGGTTAATATTGTTTGTAGTAATGACTTTAGTCCTGCTTCACTAACATAAACAAGATATATAGCAATCCTTGCAGGAGTCGTAAAGTTTTTACCCCACCCCAACCCTCCCCTTGCTAAGGGGAGGGAGTAAGAAGTTCACAAATGATTTAGGATTGCTATATATAGCAATCCTTGCAGGAGTCGTAAAGTTTTTACCCCACCCCAACCCTCCCCTTATTAAGGTCCGGGAGTAAGAAATTCACAAATGATTTAGGATTGCTATAGCAGTCCTAAATGAGTCGTAAAGTTTTTTACCCCACCCCAACCCTCCCCTTATTAAGGTCCGGGAGTAAGAAATTCACAAATGATTTAGGATTGCTATAGGACTGAAGTCCTCACTACAAACTTATACAAGTTTCCGCAAATAAACGCAGTGTCGCACACTATGACTCACGGGAGTTGTGAATGCTTCGACTGACTCAACTGTGCCGCCTAAAGGTTCGATCGCACTTTGCAACTCTGTCTCTTCTTCCGCCGTCCAATTACCTCGATAAAGCACAGCTAAACCGCCATTTTTCAGGAAAGGCACGGCATATTTACCACAAACAGAGGCGGCTCCCACTGCTCGCAAAAACGCCAGATTGTAAGCTGCTTTGTGGGGTGGTTGCCGCCAAATTTCATCGGATCTCCCCAGCAAAGTCGCAGTATTTTTTACTGCTAATGATGGTAAAACTGTGTCCAGAAAATCAATTTTTTTGCGGGTAGAATCAAGCAAAGTAACTGATAAAGTGGGAAGTGCGATCGCCACAGGCAACCCTGGAAAACCTCCCCCAGTCCCGATATCGATGGCTTTGAGCAGCGACTGTGGGGGAAATTCGCGAATTTCCCCTAAATTATCATTAACTGGTAGCAGCTTCGCAATGCCCCGCAAAGAATCCCACAAATGTTTTTCCCAAAACTCGATCGGCTCAGTAATTCGAGTTAAATTTAAAGAGCGATTACCCTCAAGAATTAATTGGTAAAGTCGCTGAAAATGTTGCTGTTGTGAGTCATTCGGAACCCAATTCATGGATTCCTGCCACAACTCATTCATTTCCGGTAGCACAGGAATTTTAATCTGATTCATCTTTTATCCCTACTCTTTCTTGACCTACTCTCAACTAATGACTAATGATTAATGACTAATGACTAATGACTAATGACTGATGACCCTTCGACTACGCGGTTCCTGAGCGGAGTCGAAGGGCAGGGCACCGCTGATGACTAATGACTAATGACTAATGACTAACAAAGCTCGTTTCTTTAGCTTCTAATTTAGCCCGATCTACTTCCTGCAAATCCCCCCGTTCTAAAGTCCAAAATTTATCTGCAACACTCAATAAATCGCTAGCATCGTGAGTAACAATCAACAATGTCCAGTGATTTTTTAACTTACTCAGCAAGCTTACCAACTGTCGGCGCATCGACCAATCCAAACCCGCCGTCGGTTCGTCCAAAAGCAGCAAATGCGGCTGGCGAATTAGCTGTACCGCCAGCGCCACCCGTCGCTGTTGTCCTCCACTCAAAGCATGGGGAGAAGTGCTCAGTGGCAAATGTCCGAGTCCCACTTCACCCATGGCTTTGTTAATTTGTTCTTGTCCCAATTCTGGGTGTCCCAAGCGCAATTCTTCTAAAATTGTGCCTCCGCAAAAATGTCTTTCGGGAAATTGAAATACTAAACCTCCTAACTGTTGCAAGTGTTCGGGAGTTAATTCTTGTTCGCGCCAGCGGATGTCACCGCTAGTTTTTTCTGCTAAACCTGCTAATATTTCTAAGAAGGTACTTTTGCCTGAACCGCTGCGGCCGACTATCAGCCCCATTTGCTGGGATGGCAGTTCTAAATTGATGTTTTTGAGAATAGGATTCGGACAGGCTGTAGGATGATAGACTAGGTTTTTTAGATATAGCATGGGGAGAAGGAAGAAGGAAGAAGGAAGAAGGAAGAGGGAAGAGGGAAGAAAATATTTGTTCGCTCTTTAGTTAACTTCTTGGTTGTGCTATTAATAATTAAGGCTTTTTCTGGCTTGTGCCGATCGCCCACCATGATTTTACCTAAATTTTACATAAATCTTTACAAAAATCGGCCTTTTTTTTTGAACTTGGGTGCTTGATTTTCAAATTGCTTTATGGTATATTTTAATAATGGAAGTATGTGCAATTTTTTCAGAAATGCTTATATTCCCATTATTAAATTATAGGGCAATAGCCCGCAAAAATCAAGACCATCCTATCATTTTTTGAGTCGCGGCCCCGAAGTCTGAAATTTCAACTTTCCGATTCCCAGTGAAAATTTATTGCCTTCAGAGAATTGACGATGATGAAAACCATTTTAGCGTCCCTTGGCAAACAAATTAGCAGAAATAGACAGACAGTGGGGACGATGGCGAGTATGGCGATCGCCTTGAGTATGTGCATCAACTCAGCATTAGCGGGCGATCCGTTTCGCTCGACATACCCACAGGCGATCGGACCCAAAACCGAAACCGCCTTCAAAACAATGTTTCAGCAAGGAAACTACAAAACAGCAAAAGCTCAAGTTCAACAAGCACTATCCTCCGAACCAAACGAGCCACTAGCCTATGCAATGGCAGCCTCATTATCCTACATCGAGCAAGACTTAAACTCGATGAATTCCTACGCGCAAAAAACCCGCGAAATCGGCGAACAACTGAGTAAAACAAATCCCCTACGTGGCAACATTTACACCGCAGCAGGTCACTTTCTAGAAGGAGCAAATGTCATAGCCAAAGAAGGAACAGCCAAAGGCGCACCCCAAGCACTCAACAAACTGCGAGTCGTATTTCAATATCTAGATGCCGCCGAAAAAATAGCTCCCAACGACCCAGAACTCAACTTAATCAAAGGCTACATGGATTTAATGCTAGCCACCAACCTGCCCTTTTCCAACGCCAGCGACGCCATTCAAAGACTAGAACAAAAAGCCTCTCCCCGCTACTTAGCCTATCGGGGAATGTCCGTAGGCTATCGAGACCTAAAAAAATACGACTCAGCCCTAGAATTTGCCAACAAAGCACTGGCAGAAACACCCCAAAATCCCGAAATTCTTTATCTAAAAGCCCAAATCTTATTTACTCAGGCAAAGGGTAAAGATGGAAAAGAATATAATAAAACTTTACTAGAAGAAGCTCGCAAAAACTTTGATGCTTCCTTGGCAAAATCCGATCAATTACCGAGAAGTTTAGTTGCTGAAATTTTCTTTCAGCAGTGCAGAACCCGCAACCGTCTCGACAATAAAACTCGTGACTGCGACCCAATGCGCGATAAAATTCGAGATGCAGACGGTATCTGGGGCCCGGCGGCCTTACCACCATTATAAAAACACCAAAAAATTATGAAAGTACAGTTTCGCGAATTTAATCCCTTTGACTTGTGGATTTGGCTGAAGTTTAGCAATGTGCCTTCCAATGGTGAAAAACAGTACGTTGAAGAGGTGTTTGATTCTTGGTTTTTCTTAGGAAAACTAGGAGGATTTAATGCGGAAAACCTGCAAGTGCAAGATGAGGGGTTAGATATCAATGATATGGATTACGATGTTAATCTTGCCGATGGGAGCATGATGGCTTTGATGCACAATATGGGAGAGATGGAGTACGAGGGAGTTTGGGCTCGTTGTTGGTTTGATTTGGGGACTAGCGATGCGATCGCCCTCGATGTTTTGATTAATGTTTTCCAGCAACTTAGCAAAGAATTTGTGACGGTAGAAGAGCTAATTATAGGCGGTGAAAATATAGATTGGCCCGTTGAAAACAGGAGGAATAGAGAGGGTTTTGAGCCTGATAATTAGCTAATAAATATGTTTTTATACTCGTTACTAGGCTCTGCCTAGTAACACATATCTGGAGGCTCTGCCTCCAATTTTTCTGCTATAAAAAAGAGACAGAGCCTATGGGGACTGATTCCTAGGCTCTGCCTAGAAACCAGTGATAAATAAATTCCCCCTAACTTACTTGTAATTACCTATTAAGCATTGGTCCCAATATCTTAAAGAGAAAAGAGTTGACAAAACCAAGAGCCATAGCCCCAATTAAAGCACTCCAAATACCATGTCGTAAGCGGAATCCATCTACTAGCCAAGCTGCCAATCCAAAGATAATGGCGTTGACAACAACCATAAACAAACCGAATGTCAGCCAGATTAATGGTAAGGTTAAGCCAGTCACTAACGGTTGAACTAGAACATTCAGCAATCCAAAAACCGCTGCCGAAATCATCGCTTTTCCAAAAGTGTCAATATCTACCCCAATTGGCAACTTGGAAATAATAAAAAAGCTCACCGATGTTACCAACCAAGCAATTGCCAGCGAAACAATATTCATGTGCCAATCTCCCTGAGAAAGCTAAACATTAAATCGGAACAACAGCACATCCCCCTCTTGTACAACATACTCTTTACCTTCACTGCGAACCAGGCCTTTTTCCTTAGCCGCATTCATCCCACCCGTGGTAACTAAATCTTGATAGGCGACAGTTTCAGCCCGGATGAAACCCCGTTCAAAATCGGAGTGAATCACTCCCGCAGCTTGCGGTGCCAACATTCCGGCGATAATCGTCCAAGCACGAGTTTCTTTTGGCCCGCTAGTAAAATAAGTCCGCAAACCTAACAATTCGTAAGTAGCTCGAATCAGAGATTTTAAGCCACCTTCTTTCACCCCCAGAGATTCTAGGAAATCTGTGCGTTCTTCCTCGGATAACTCCACCAATTCTGACTCAACTTGTGCCGAAACTATAACAACCTTAGCATTTTCTGCTTCTGCTACTACCCGCACCTGTTCGACATAGCTATTTCCTGTGGCCAAATCATCCTCAGATACGTTGGCTGCATAGATAATTGGTTTATTTGTCAGTAATTCCAAACCTTTAACTAAGTCAGCTTCCTCCTGGGTGAAACTGTACTGGCGCGCTGGTTTACCCGCATTCAAAACCGCGACCAATTTTTCGAGGATGTCTACTTCTGCTTGAGCTTCTTTGTTGCTGCGGGCTTGTTTGCGAGTGCGATCGAGCCTGCGTTCAATTTGAGCTAAATCTGCGAGAATTAATTCGAGATTGATAATGTCAATATCTCGGAGGGGATCGACAGAACCCGCAACGTGAATGATATCATCATTGTCGAAACAGCGGACAACATGGGCGATCGCATCTACAGCCCGAATATGAGACAAAAATTGATTTCCCAATCCTTCCCCCTGACTCGCCCCCTTCACCAAACCGGCAATATCCACAAACTCCATCCGCGTCGGCACTGTTTGCGCGGAATTGCAAATATCGCTCAGCACCTTCAACCGTTCGTCTGGCACTGCCACGATACCCGTATTTGGCTCGATCGTACAGAAAGGAAAATTAGCAGCAGTCGCCTTGGCATTAGCAACCAGGGCATTAAACAAAGTAGATTTGCCAACATTAGGCAGTCCGACAATTCCGGCGGTAAGCATGGCTATTTAGAAACGTATCACTGTTTCAAAATATCATAAGCAATACCAATATATTTGACTTGTCTGCGATCGCTTCTACAGCTAAGCTTGTATAAATACGTAACTTGAGGTAGATGGCTCCATGGTTAACAAGTTGTTAAGCAAATTAACGATCGCTGCTGGGTTGTCTTTGCCACTGGTGGCGCTGGCAGCATCTAGCGTTTTCGCTCAGATGGTGAAAGTTTCGGTGGTTAACAACAGTGGCAAAACTATGACTGGTAGTTCACATAACCATCGACTCCTCCCCCTCAGCACACCAGAGTCCCGACTGCTTTAATAAATCAGGACTCCGATCGCCAACTCGTTTTACATCACACTGGCAAATAACTGCTCGAAACTCTTTTGGGGAGCCTCCGACTTCGCCACAATCTCCACTAGCTTATTGCGAGAAGCCGGCTCAAATAGGGCTTCCACGCATACTTGAGCTACCTTAGTGCGGGGAATGCTACCATCTGATAGTTTGTCCGCTGACTCCATGACGATCGCATCAGAATTATCCTCATTTTTGAGACCACCCGGTCGGACAATGGTAAAAGTCAAGCCACTTTTTTGCAAATAATCCTCAGCTTGCTTTTTCCACACCAGAATCAGCCAAAACAAATTCAGGGGGTGAAAAAAGTTTGAGACGCACAGAGATGTCACCAGCACAAAATGCTCTATTCCCTTAGCCTTAGCTGCATCCACCAAATTTTTGGTTCCCTCAAAATCCACCCGATAGGGCAATGTGGGGTCAAAACCAGGGGCTGCACCCGTGGCGCACAGCAATACCGTACTATCACCGATGGCATCGGCAAGAGAAGTTGCATTTAATACATCTCCCGTGACTAACTCAGCTTCCGGGGGTAAAATTTGCCTAGCTGTCTCTAAATTACGGACTAGAGCACGTACCGGAATCCCGCGCTTTACCAATTCTGTGACAATTCGGCGGCCAGTTTGACCTGTGGCTCCTGCTACAAATGCTTTCATAAGTCGAGTTATGCTGAACAAGGGTCAATTTTGTTGCTATGAGCAACTATCAATTTATTAATTGTAGGGAGTTTCCGAACTTGCCACATCCCCCCGATCGATCGGCATCGTCTATAACAGGAGAGCAAACCATGAAGCAGGATTCCGCTGAATATCCAACCGTTGAGACTTCTGAGGAAATTTGCTACCCAGATGGGAGTTTCCAGCTACCGTCGAGTGGAGGTGCAGATGTCGCCGAGGAAGTAGAGCTGATTTGGTTTAGTACACATTTTGAAGACAGCATGGAGATGTATGCTGATGCTGCTACGGTGGCGCAGCATTTGAACAACCATAAGAGTTGGTTTTCTCAGTGTGCTTTGCCCATGAAGGCTGAGCCGATCGGAGAAAATGGCTATGATTTATTAATCGGGCGTTTTGGTGCTTTCGGCTACCGCGTGGAAGCGAGAATTGGTTTAGAATTACTACCGCCTGATGCGCGAGGCACTTATTTGATTAAAACAATTCCGATTCCGAATTATACGCCACCGGGATATGAAGTTAATTTTTGCTCCGCTATGAATTTGGTGGAAGTATCTGCGGAGGAGTTTGCCAAAAATTGGCAAGGTGCCGATCGCTCTCAATTACCGCCTCTGATTACCATTGCTGGGTGGAAGCTGGATTTAGCTGTGGGAGTTTCCTTTCCGAAATTTATTCGTTCGATGTCGGAATCGTTAATTAAAAAAACCGGTGAAGGAATTCTGGAAACAATTATCAAACAAGTTAACCGCCGCTTGACGTATAAAACTCAGCTTGTTTTTCATGAAAATTTAGACATTCCTTTTCCGAAAAAGCCTCATAAACATTAAGTGCGATCGCTCTGAATGTGGATGAATGTTTCAGTAAAAAAAAGCACACTGAACGACCCGGTTTCCCGAAAAAACCGGGTTATTATTTGGGTTGGTGGTGGATATTTAATCAATCAAAGCCAGTGTCTAAGATCACAAACTAGATCGATCGCCCTCACTGTCAAAAATCATCAAAGTATGTCAAATTAAATAAATAATTTTAAAATACTTTTTTCCAGTTTCTTAAAAAAATATGACCACAAAACTAAGAGCTACCAACACAGAAAAAATGGAGAGAGACTTACAGCAGTTGAGGGCAGACCAAGAATTGATTCTCAACCAAGTAGACAATGCGATCGCTCTGTTCGACTCCTCTGACAGCTTAGTTTTGTTTAACCAAAAATTGGCCGGAACCTGGGGAATCGCCCCAGAATGGCTGGCAACCAAGCCCAAGTCATACCTGCTGTTTGCCGAAATAGTCGATCGGGGTTACTGGTCACTTCAGCAGTGGGAACAGTTTCAGCAAGCACTAGAAAAAACTGTAGATGAAAATTTATCATTTTATTTCCAGCAATCCAATGGGGTTTGTTTAGAAGTATGTGCGACTATCACCCACAGCGGCGGACGGCTATTTACATTTAGAGACGTTACCATATACCACAACTCTCAAGCTAGCTTGAACGCCGAAGTCAGACGCTTGACATTTCTGTTAGGTTTAACTGAACGGCTGCAAAACTCGAAAAGTTTGCAAGAAATAGGTCGATTTGCTCTCAACTATCTGGTAGAAGCAATGAATGCAGCCTTCGGAGATGTGAAGGTGATTAGCGGCAAGGGAAACGAACGACAAGCCGCAGCAATTTCTAACCAAGTTTCCACTCAATTTCTGGCTAGTTACGGGGAGCCAGTAGCCGCAGGTATGCAAGAACTCCTCGACAAAGGTATTCCCTACGGCACCGGTTTGTTGTGGGAAGTAGTAGCAACTGGTAAACCTTTGTTTGTGGAGGATTATGCCAAACATCCCAATGCAGTGCCGCAATTTCGGCACCCAGGCATCGGTCAATTGGGCATTTTCCCGATCGCAGCCACCGACGGTACAATTATCGGCGTACTAACCCTGGAGTCCCGTAACGTCAAAAAACTACAAACCGCACTCCACCAAGACGTACTCGAAGCTGCTTGTCGGACTCTGGGAGCCGCCATCGAGCGGGCCCAGGCACAAGAAGACTTGCGCCAAGTTAACCAACAATTAGAGTATTCTTCTCAGTTGAAATCCGAGTTTCTGGCATCGATGTCCCACGAATTGCGGACACCTCTCAACAGCATTCTCGGCTTTTCTGACTTGCTACTGCGCCAAACAGCCGGACAGTTGAGCAACCGACAAGTCCAGTACGTAGAATTGATTGAAAAAAGCGGCCAGCACTTGTTGCAGCTAATCAATGATATTCTCGACCTTTCTAAAATTGAAGCTGGCAAAACAGAGCTGAATTTACAGCCGGTTCGCGTTCACGAACTGGCAACGGACTGTCTGAAAATGATTCAGCCGCGGGCTGACAAAAAGCGCATCGCTTTGTCTTTGGAACTGGACTACCGCATTACTAAGGTTTTGCTGGACGAACGGCGAGTGCGACAAATTGTGATTAATTTACTTTCCAATGCCATCAAATTTACCCCAGAGCAGGGGAAAGTGAAACTCAGCGGGCGTTTGGCCTACGGTAATGAAATTAACGGCGATTATCGCCCTGACTGTTCTCCTGTCAATGCCAGCACACCTTATTTTTGTCTCGAGGTCAAAGACTCCGGTATCGGCATTCCTGAAGACCGCTGGCACTTGTTGTTTCGACCTTTTCAACAGGTGGATTCTTCTCTGACTAAGCGCCACGAAGGTACTGGTTTGGGTTTGGCTTTGACTAAACGACTGGCAGAATTGCACGGGGGGACTGTTTCTTTTCAGTCTAGTTGCGATCGGGGAAGTCGGTTCCGCGTTTGGCTACCTTTGACGGAGATGCGTCAAGAGTTGGCAATATCTGTGGCTTCTTCCCTAGACTCCGGTTTTAGCTCTGCCTCTGCGATGCCTTTACCCATCGGTAGCAAGCGGATTTTAGTTGTTGAAGACCAGCCTTTGAACCAAATGTTGATTTCTGAGGTGCTGGAATTGGAGGGCTATGGAGTAGAGATGATTGCTGATGGTTCGGGGATGCTCGATCGAATGGCGGTGGCGATTAACGCCCCGGAGTTACTGCCGGATTTGATTTTGATGGATATTCAGTTACCGGGTGTTGATGGCTTTGAGTTGATGCGACGAGTTAAGGCAGATCCTGTGTGGAAGTCTGTGCCGATGATTGCGGTAACTGCAATGGCGATGCCGGGGGATCGCGATCGCTGTTTGGAAGCTGGAGCTTGTGATTATTTGAGCAAGCCGCTGGATCTGAATTTGGCGATCGCTACAGTCCGTTCTTTTCTTAGTTAAAAAATATTACAATTTATTACGGGAAAGGCTAGACTCAATAGTAGAGAAATATTGACAATTGCCTAAGTCCTGATGGACGTTCAAGTTGAATGCTAGGGAAACTAGCTCAGCTATTTTTATAGATTTCAGGGGCATCAGTCTTGCCGATCGGTGACACACTCTACCAATCATATTCAATGTCAAATAAGTCGCCCTATATTCTGTTGGTTGATGATGAGCCAGCTAATCTGATTTTACTCGAAGAATTGTTGCACTTGAAAGGATACACTACTTTTTCCGCAGTATCTGGCAACGAAGCACTTTCCCTGGCCAGAGTCCATCGACCTGACTTGATTTTACTCGATATTATGATGCCGGAACTCAACGGCTTTGATGTATGCGATCGCCTGCGGAAAGATCCGACTTTGCAAACAGTACCCATAATTTTTTTAACAGCCCTTGATGACGATACCTCTAGGATCAAAGGGTTAGAAATGATGGCAGATGACTATTTAACCAAACCTTTTAACAGTCGTTTGTTGTTGGCCAAAGTTGAAAATATTTTGCAGTTGAGCCAAATGCGATCGCAAGTTGTCTCAACGGAATTCAACCAGCAGGTAAAAGAGCAAAGCAAACGCCAAATCGCCGCTGCTTGGGAGGCTAACGAGTATCTTTCAGAAAAATTTCACCTATTTGTGCCGGAACAGTTGCTCGAACGAATTGCCCCTCAAGGAGTAGAATCTATTCAGTTAGGCAATGTCACAGAAGAAGAGTTGACTATTTTATTTTGCGACATTCGCGGCTTTACGGCGATCGCCGAATCTCAAGAAGCACGCGAAACATTTGAATGGCTGAATGCTTTATTTACTAAAATGAGTGATTGCATTAGTTCCCACGGAGGTTTTATTGACAAATACCTAGGCGATGCAATTATGGCAGTTTTCGATCGGCCCAATTCTCACGCTAGAGATGCGATCGAAGCCTCCGTAGCCATCCAAAAAAGTTTGCAGGAATTTAATGCCGATCGCCACAAATACAATTTATCATCTCCAGTCAATATCGGTACAGGAATTCATACAGGTATAGGCATGATTGGCACTTTAGGGTCCGATCGCCGCATGGATTCTACGGTGATTGGCGATGTTGTTAATACAGCTTCTCGCTTAGAAAACTTCACTAAAATATACGGCTGCACAATTATTGTTAGCGAAAAAGCCCTCCTCCATGCCAGAGAATTTGTCAACAGCATCAATTCCCACTCAGATTCCCAGGAACATCTCCTATTAAAGTGCCAATTGCCAGGAAAAGCTCAGGAGACTCTTATTTCTAGTTCTCAAACAACAGTTATGGACAGCCAGTTGCCAAGTGCAAATTATTACTATCGCTGGATAGATAGAGTAACGCCACGGGGAAAACAGCAAGCTATTGACATCTATGAAGTTTGGAGTTCTTCCAGTCCTGACTGTGAGGTAAAACAGCTTACCCAGGCACTATTTAACAAAGGAATTCAAGGGTGGCAAGCGGGAAAATATGTCGCCGCTTTGGGATATTTCCAGCAACTAGCAGCCCAAAACCCCGTTGATACAGTCGTTAATCTTTACATAGAAAGATGTCAGCAAAAACTAGGTTTATTACCAGGAGATCAAAACCCTAATTATTAAAAAAATAGAAGTTCTACAACTGCTATTTTTTCCCCGTTACATTCTGGTTGAGTCAGTTGGGCCAGCAAAGCGCCGCCCTTCTGCCTTCTGCCTTCGGCTAAATCAAACCGCAGCCAAAACTTGCTCTCTCATTTTGCCAATCACCTCATTCACACCACCGGAATTCAAACGGTAACTCAAAGGATGACCAATCAAATAAGCCGTACTGTGAAACAAAACATCAATCTCAACCAAACCATTTTCCTGTAAAGTTTTGCCCGTCGCCACCAAATCCACAATTGCCTCCGACATTCCCGTAATCGGTCCCAATTCCACAGAACCATAAAGCGGCACAATTTCGACTGGCAAATTCAAATTATGAAAATATTCCCTAGCACAGTTTACGAATTTAGAAGCAACTCTACCATGAGGAGGTAAGTCCACACTTCTGCGGTAAGAACTAGATTTTTTCACTGCGACAGATAGCCGACATTCACCAAATTTTAAATCAATTAAGCTGGCAACTTTTGGCTGTTTTTCCCGCAAAACATCATAGCCGGAAATCCCCAAATCCGCTTGACCATATTCCACATAAACCGGCACATCATGGGTTCTGACTAGCAAAGCTTTTGCAGTTCCGGTTGGGTCATAAATTTGAAGCTGGCGGTTAGATGAATCCAAAAAAGCACTGAAGTCTAATCCAACAGCTTTAAACAGTCGAATGCTATCTGCTAACAGTCCACCTTTGGGAAGTGCTACGGTAATCATAAAAATACTCGGTAAGTGGGAAACAAGTGCGGCTTGAGCCTAGAGAGGGAAAGGACTTTTTCCTAGACTACAATAGCACAAATTGTTCCAATCTAAAATCTAAAATCAGAATGCGGATTCTTTTAGTTGATGATGAAGTTGAGTTAACTGACCCCTTGAGTCGAGTTTTAACCCGCGAGGGTTACAGGGTTGATGTGGCTTTTGATGGCGCAACGGGCAAAAATTTAGCAATTCAGGGCAATTATGATTTGCTAATTTTGGATTGGATGTTGCCTCAGAAAACAGGATTGGCAATTTGTCAACAATTGCGATCGCAAGGACGGAATACACCAGTCCTATTTCTCACCGCCAAAGATACCCTAGATGACCGCGTACAAGGATTGGATGCCGGTGCAGACGACTATCTCGTAAAACCTTTTGAATTGCGAGAACTCCTCGCCAGGGTCCGGGCCTTATTGCGACGACCTCCGACTTTTGATGCTGATGTGGCTGTGGGAAGGCTACAAGTTGGTGATTTGCAACTAGACTACGACAATCAATTAGCTTATCGGGGCGATCGCACCATTGACTTATCCGAAAAAGAATGTCAGTTGTTAGAATATTTAATGCGCCATCCCGGTCAATTGCTGACCCATGAACAAATCCACCAATATTTGTGGAATGAAGCAGAAAAACCCAGCAGCAATGTATTAGCTGCTCAAATTCGCCTACTACGCCGCAAAATAGAAGCCCCTCGCGAATCTGTGCTGATTCACACAGTCTATGGCAGAGGTTATCGGTTTGGGGAAGGAAGTTAAAAATATGGCTAATAGGAATTAAGCACAGTTTAAACTTAAAATTCAAATTCAAACTTGGAGAGTATTCAGAAGCCAACTAAATTTCTGAATACCCCTACAACCTTGTTCAATTTCGCCGGCACATACGAGCAACCACTGCCACAATCTCTTGGGGATCGATCGGCTTAGCCATGTGATTTTGAAACCCAGAAGCGATGGCTTTTTGTTGGTCTTGCTCTCCCGCGTAAGCAGTCAGAGCGATTGCCGGAATCTGCCGAACTCGATCGCCCAGGGATTGGCGAACTTCAGCAATCAGCGCGTAGCCGTCCATCTCTGGCATTCCAATGTCACTCAACAGAATATCAAAAGACACCGTAGAAAGCAGTTGCAAAGCCTGGATAGCTGAGCCAACAGCAGTCACTTCTGCTCCCGCTTGCTTCAACACAAAAGCCAAAAAATCGCGGGAATCCGGGTTATCCTCCACCACCAACACATCCAGATTTTCCAGGAGAAGATCCTTAGAGGGAGCCAAAGTGGTGTCAGCAACTTCCTCAGCCAAATTTACAGTGTCCAAGATGGGCAATTCCAGAGTGAACGTTGCTCCCTGATTCTCCCCCCTACTCTCCACCCAAATTCTGCCACCGTGAAGTTCCGCAATTTGACGCGCAATTGCCAATCCCAATCCCAAACCACCAAACTGGCGCGTAGTAGCTCCATCTTCCTGGCGGAAATGCTCAAACACATAGGGGAGAAACTCCGAGTTGATACCCTTGCCCGTATCTCTCACTTGCAGTTGGGCATAGCCCTTAGTCTCAGTGAGATCGACTCTCACCACTCCTCCTGTTGGGGTAAATTTAACCGCATTTGACAACAGATTCCACACCACCTGCTGCAATCGCCCCCCATCTCCATAAACTTTTTTAATGTTAGGTTCCACATTGACTTCAATGTGAATCGACTTAGCTTCTGCTGCTAGTCGTACCGTTTCGATCGCCGCCGAAACCACAAAAGACAAATTCACCGGCATCGGCACCATGGTCAATTTGCCACGCATAATACGAGAAATATCCAGCAAATCTTCAATTAACTGGGATTGAAGTTGGGCATTGCGTTCGATCGTCTCTAGTGCTTGTGCCCTTTTGGCTCCATCCAACTTGCCACGGCGTAAAAGTCTTGCCCAGCCAAGGATCGGGTTGAGAGGCGATCGCAACTCATGAGACAACACAGCCAAAAACTCATCTTTAATTCGGTTAGCATTTTCGGCGGCTTCCCGTGCACTCTGTTCCCGTTGCAGAACTTGTTCCCGTTCAGATTCAATGCGCTTGCGTTCGCTAATGTCATAGGAGATGCCAATTAACCCAATCACAACTCCGGCCTCATTCCGGTAAGGCGCTTTCATCCCCAGAAAAGTCCGAATCCCATCAGGAGACTCTTCAACCACTTCTGTCTGTCCAGATGCCATAATGCGTCGATCGTTTTCCATAACCCTTTCCCCCAGATCAGATGAGGGATAGAAATCGCGATCGCGATAGCCAACCACCTCCGAAGCAGATTTACCGAGCACCTCCAGGGTAGCGGGATTAGCATAAATAATCCGTCCTTCCCGGTCTTTCACGAAGATGGGGGTGGGCGCTGACTCATTAATCACTTCTAAAATCGCATTTTTTTGCCGTAGTTCTTCTTCAACTTGCTTGCGATCGGTCACATTTCTAAAATAGGTAGTTATCCCATGGGCCGCAGGGTAGCAGTGAACTTCGTACCAGCGATCGTGGTCAGGGTAAAACCCAGTCAGTGAAGCACTCACGCGATGTTTCATCACGCCCCAGTAAAGCTGCTCAAACTCACTACCAATCAGACCCGGAAACTCTGACCAGAAGTTTTTGCCCAGCAAGTCAGCCGGGGTACGATCGAGCAAAAATTCTGCCTGGGGATTCACGTAGGTAAACCGCCAATCTTCATCGAGAGCGAAGAATCCATCGCTAATACTCTCCAAGATATTTCGGATGCGCTCTTCGCTAGAGAGCAAAGCCTTTTTAGCTTGTTCCCGTTCAACCTCCATGCGCTTGCGATCGCTAATATCGGTGAACAGAATCGCGACTTTTCGCTCCTGGGGCTGGCCGATGGGGAAGGCATAAACATCGAACCAACGATTCATCGCTTCAGAGCCATTTTCAAAGCGCATGGATTCGCCTGTGAGCGCAATTTTGCCATAGGTTTCCACCCAATGATCTTCTAGATTGGGAACGAGCTGACGTGCAGTTTTACCAGTCGCCTGTTGTAGTCCCGTTTGGTTCTCGAATGCTGGATTGATTTCCAAAAAGCGGTAATCGATCGGCTGATTGTTCTGGTCAAATAGCACTTCAATCACCGAAAAGCCTTCATCAATCGATTCAAACAGGGTTCGATAGCGTTCCTCCGATTGGCCTAAGGCAGACTCGGATTGTTTGCGATCGTCAATATCAATCACCGAGCCAATGTAGCCTTTAAATTCACCTTCAGGTCCAAACCAGGGACTAGCGGCATAGATCGCCCAAATATAGCGACCGTCAGAGCCACGCAAGCGATACTCGATTCGGAACACATCATGACGCTCGTTGGCAGCCATGAACATCTGTTGAGTAAACTGACGGTCGTCTGGATGTGTTGCGTTCAACCACCCAAATCCCAAACCCGTTGCTTCAGTCTGTCCTGTAAATTCATACCAGCTTTGGCTCAAATAGGTGCAGTAGCCCGTTTCGTCTGTAACCCAGATCATACAGGGAGCATTGTCTGCCATGTTGCGAAATTTCTCTTCACTGACTCGCAGTGCCGCTTCTGCCTGTTTGCGATCGGTGATGTCTCGCGTCACCCCTGCCACCGCTTCTACCGCGCCGTTTTCGTCGAAGAGTGGCACGAAAATGTGCTCATAGGCTCGCGTCCCAAATCCGCTCGTGTAGGGAGTCTCATCCTTGAGCTGTTTGCCGGTCTCCATGACTTGCTGAATTTGATTTTGCAGCTTGGTTGCTAAGTCGGTTGGGTAATCCAGTTCAAAAAAGTTTTTCCCCATAGCTTCAGCCGCTGTTTTTTGCCACAGATGCAGCAACGGGGGATTGACATAGGTGAATCTTCCTGACAAATCAAAGGTGTAAATAAAATCTGGGACTGAAGATGCGATCGCATCGAATTTGCGCAATTCTCGTTCCAGTTCGCCGGACATTTGTCGCAAAGCTGCTGCTGCTTGTTTGCTGTCGTGAATATCCACCGAAGCACCAACCCAATGTGTGATTTTGCCCTGGGCATCGCGCCACGGAGTAGCTTCATTCAAAAACCAGCGAAACTGATTGTCATATCGCCGCAGCCGATGTTCGGAACGAATGTTGATGCCACAGGCCATGGCGCGAGCAATTTCTTGAATGACGCGAGAATGATCGTCAGGGTGATGCACATTTTCCGCCCAGTTTTTCCGCTTCAACTCATTCAGCGACTTGCCGAAATAATCGACAAAGGTTTGATTCAGGTACACCACTTCTCCCGTCGCATCCAACATCCAGACATGATGGGTGGAGAGTTCCGTCAGCGTGCGATATTTTGCTTCAGATTCGCGCAGACTGTCGCTAGCTCGATCGCGCTGCAGGACAATACTAGCGATTTGAGTCCCAAAGTTAGCGAGTCGGTATTCCCAATCCGTCGGCATCCGCGGCTCACCAAAGCAAAGCATTAAAGACCCCAGTGGCAGATGATCTAAGCCCACAATAGGCGAGGAGTGACAAGCCAGCACACCGTGAACCACACATAAGTCTCGCCATTGCTGGGACCAACTATCGTCCTTGGCGATATCGACACAGATGATAGGCCCAACGCGATATACCGCCTCTCCACAGGTCCCGATCGCCAGTTCATTAATGGGCGCATCTTTGAGTCCTAGACTAAAGCCCGTGGGAAAATCTGGGGCGATCGAGTTGTGAAACGTTTGTCGCGTCGCATCCGCCAGTAGGATGCAGGCGCGGACTTGGGGATTCAACTTCGACACGGAGGTACACAAAGCCGATAAACATTCCTCCAGGGGTTTCCCGGTAGCAGTTAGTTCCAGCAGTCTTTTCTCCTCTACCAGCACCAGTTCTGCTTGCTGGCGATCGCTAATATTTTCAAGCAGATGGAGATTCCCTGGAAGGGCTTCGGCGAAAGCTTCACGGATGGCTTCTGTTTCTCGCCGCGCCATTTGCTCTTGCTGCAAGGCCAATTCAGCCATCTGACGCAGATGAATATTTTGCAAAGCAGCGGCGCTGAAGCTTGCCAGACTGGTGATTAACCGTTCGTCTTCGCGATCGAACTGACGCTGCTGATGGTGAGAAATCAGCCATATAGTGCCTAACTTTCGATCGCCCGCCCTAATCGGAAATAGCAAGCTTTCAGCGATCGGAAACTGTGGATGATGTAGGTAGGTGAAATAGAGTTCTGGACGCGCATATAGTTGCGCTCCTTCGCCCTGAATCGTCGCAGTACAAGGACTAAATTTGGCTGGGATTGTGGTTTGTTCCCAAGATTTTAATGCACCGGCGATCGCCACCCAGCGAAAGACTGAAGTACCATCAGCTAAAGTCTCCAGCAAGCTGACCCCAGCAGTGTCTGCTCGACCTAAGTCCAGTGCCATCTCAACCACAGTTTTCAGAATCGAGAGGGGGTCATCGGTCAGTTTTTGAGCCAGAGTATGAAGGGCTTGGTTTTCGGCGGCGAAATCTGGTTGTCTGGGTGGGCGATCGGCCAGTGCCGAGGAGATGGCGACATCTGCTTCGGTTGTTGCCTTTTGGTGGTTGTCAGCTAAGCCACCCCCTGAAGGCAGAGAGTGATTTTGGTTATGATGGGTCATCCAGTCTCCTTCTTGTGGCTGACAAATATGTGTGGTAGACTACTCATAATCTAGGGCTTCCAAAGCTTGTTTCATCTCCTCTGTTGTAGTCGTCGCCGTACCGAATTGGCGCACCACAATACTAGCCGCCAAATTCCCCAAAACCGCCGCTTCCCAACCCGACGCACCGACACACAAAGCTAAAGTCATCGCCGCTACGACTGTATCCCCAGCACCTGTGACATCAAATACATCCGTCTTATTAAACGGGGGAATATCCCAACGTTGAATATCCAAATCCCCCTGTTGGCAAATAAATGTTGGGGGTGGTGAATTTGGGAGAGTTTTTCCCTGGACTATTTCAAACAAACTCATCCCTTCTTCGCCACGAGTAATCAGGATTTTTTGAGCTTTAGTTAAAGTCAACAAATCCCGTCCGGCTTGCATTAAGCTTGAATAATTATTAATACTATATCCGACCGCTTGTTCGGCTTCTGGCAAGTTCGGAGTAAATAGCATCGCTCCCGAATATCGCTGCAAATTTGTTTGAGCATCGACAATTGTTTTATCAGGAACTACCGCTGATGCGATCGCCAAATTAGTCAAAACTCCATCACCATAGTCCGAACAAACCACCGCATCTACAGTCGGTATTTGTTGCCGGATATAATCTGCTAATTGTAACTGCAAATCCAAATCCGGCAACTCATCCGATTTGCGATCGACTCTGACAATTTGTTGAGTCACCGACTGCCGCGCGTGTCCCGAAATACGAGTTTTCGTCACTGTTGGACGCTGCGCATCGATGAAAATCCCCGCCGTATCAATTCCCGCAGCCTCAAAAATACCGCACAAAGCCTTTCCTTGGTCATCTTTTCCCACCAAGCCAGCAACTTTTACTTTGCCTCCCAGTTTCGCTAAATTATAGACAGCATTTGCGCCTCCTCCCGGTACTTGTCGAGTATTTTCGTAGCGCAAAATCAACACAGGTGCTTCGCGGGAAATTCGTTCTACTTGTCCGGTGACAAACTCGTCCAAGGTCAAATCTCCGATCGCCAATACCTGTGCTCGATCGAAGCAGTCTAATCTTTGCAATAATTTCTCTGTTGAGGCACGCAGTTGAAGCCAAAAATCGGAATAGTCATTAGTCATGAACAATAAAAAATGAGACTGAGGAATTGACAATTGGGTGTGGGACAAGTGGCAAATAAAAACCAGCCCCTAAAGACTAATAATATTTGCCTACCTAGGTGGATTTTTAACTTTTAATTCATGTTCTCACCAGGGTGAAAACCTATTGCAGAGCGATCGCGATTGCTTCAACCACTTACCACAAGATTGCGGATCGAAGGAAACACCTTTAGAAATCAGAGCAACCTTCAAGGTGTGAAAGTTGTCTGCAACCTTCCGAAGGCCGCGTTACTTCAACTTCTGCTTGATGATCGTAATCACCTGAGTCATTTGTTTCTTGAGTGCGTCAATTTCAGCCTGCATTTTTGCCATTTTCTCAGTCATCGCCTGAAGTTCGGCGGTGCCCGATCCAGAGGTAGGTGCAGCAGCGGTGGCGGCGGCTTCTGGTACTGGTTTCTTTTTAGCCAATACCATCGCTGATTTAATCGCCTCAGTGAGTTGCTTCTTCTCAAAGGGTTTGGCGATAAATGCAAAAAAATGCTTCTCAAAAGGTTTAGGAATTTTCTCCATCACCTCTTCTTCCCGGCCCGACATAATCACCAAGGGGATCTTGGAAAGTTCGGGATGGGCTTGAACTTTTTGATACACTTCCCAACCGCTGACTTTGGGCAGCAGGAAATCTAACATAATTAGATTGGGACGGGCTTGACGGATCAGCTTTAGTCCCTCTTCTCCGTCTTTGGCTTCTAGAACTTCAAAGTTACCTTGGGGTAACATTTCTCGGACTCGGACGCGGATGACTTTACTGTCATCGATGACTAAGATTTTTTGACCAGCCACGACTGACTCCTTCAGATACATTTAACGCGGTAAATCTAGGATTAACCTTCGATCTACTGTGTATAGCATAATCTGGTAAGCCCTAAGCTCTCCAGATACTTGACTCTCCGGGCGCGTGAACGCACTCTTGATTCTTTGTTCAACCAGTCAACTTGCCCGTTGATGTCACCACCAACGAGTAGAGGTCGTTCTGTCCCCAAGCGTTAATTTCGGTGTGCCCCACCGTATGTGAGTGTTGATTCGCAACCTTAAGTATATCTGTAACAGAATTCTCTCCAAAATCCTTTCTAAGTTGAATTTTTATCACCACAGAGGTCAATGGTGATGGGGGACACGATTCCTGCAAGTTCAGAGACTTGGATTTCAGATACGATCGAAAAGCATTAACCAGATCGCACTTAATTTCATGCCATCCCAAACCCCTCAAACTCCCACAGCCAAATCAATTGCCTCCCCAATGCGGGATGAAATTCAGGCGATGCCAGAGTGGTTGCGCCGCCCACTTGGCAAAGCCAGCGAGCTCTCCGAAGTCCAAAAAATTATTAAGCAGCGACAAATTCACACCATTTGCGAGGAAGGTAGATGTCCCAACCGCGCAGAATGCTATGCTCAAAAAACCGCCACCTTTTTATTAATGGGCCCGACTTGCACCCGTGCTTGTGCATTTTGTCAAGTAGATAAAGGTCATTCTCCCATGCCCCTAGACCCCGAAGAACCGCAAAAGGTAGCCACAGCAGTCAATCTGCTGGGTTTGCGCTATGCGGTTCTCACTTCGGTAGCCCGTGATGATTTACCCGATGGAGGTGCTGGTTGGTTTGCGATGACAATGGCCCACATCCGCCTGCTCAACCCGCAAACTCAAATTGAGGTACTAACACCGGATTTTTGGGGTGGTGCCACCGCGCCCACCCTCCCGGAAGCCGAAAACAGAACCCTAGAGGAATTGCAGCGATCGCGAATTAGGACAGTCTTAGAGGCTAAACCAGCGTGTTACAACCACAATATTGAGACAGTAAGGCGGTTACAAGGGCCTGTGCGTAGGGGGGCCAAGTACGATCGCTCCCTCGACGTTCTTCGCATTGTCAAAGCCTTTGACCCCAGCATTCCCACCAAATCCGGTTTGATGTTGGGGCACGGGGAAACCGAAACTGAAATAATCGCAGCGATGGCCGATTTGCGCGATGCCAAGTGCGATCGACTCACCCTCGGTCAATACATGAGACCCTCTCTAGAACACCTCCCTGTGCAAAAATACTGGACACCCGCTGAATTTGACCGTTTGGGGGAAATAGCCACAGAGATGGGTTTTCAACAAGTGCGATCGGGCCCTCTAGTCCGCAGTTCCTACCACGCCGGAGAAAACGATTGAAATTAATCTCAATTGGTATAGATTAAAAGTTACAAAAAGTAACTCTAGAGGATGGTACAAACGTGAACCCTCTCTGGTACTGTAAGACTTTATAAAGTCGGGATCAAAAACTTCCACGACTCTAAACAGACACAAAAAAATCTCAGACTACCTCGGTAGCAGATTTTGATTAAGTGTCCAGCATCACCGAACCTAATTGTCGGCGATTGTTTCAATAAGTGGGTCTTACAATATTAAGACCCAAGCAATCCCAAATGCCTTGTGCGATGGGATAAGGAGCTGCATAGTTCAGCCCAGGCGGGTCAATCCGCTCGAAGTAAAAAAGAAAAGGGAGAGATTCACGCCTCCTTAGTCATGCACACCATGACTATACTTTTACAAGCTATTGGTGGTAAATACAGTCACATATTAATTAGGACTTTGACCTATGGCAGAGATAGCAAAGAATCAACTAAAATCCGATTCCGTAATGAAAACGGGTAAGCCACCTTACACCTTTCGCATGGCTTGGTTTTTGGTACTACTAGGTATCAATTTTCTAGTTGCAGCCTATTATTTCCATATCATTGAATAGTTCTGCAACCTGGATTTTAGTGACCCTGTGCTGTTCTCCGCCTGTACTTAACCATGTTTTTGGCAGGTAGAGAGCAGCAATTGCATTCTGAACGGGCAAGGTAGCCATTCCACTTTATCAAAAAATTATTTACGCTCTACTATCGTCCCATTTCTCTTGTGCGATTCCTATGGTTTCCGGTTGCATCGGTATTGTTAAAACAGTCAACATCACCTGAGAGTGGAACTGGAATTGATATCAATCAAGCATCCTCCCCCCAAACCCTCAGTTGCAAATAAACCAATCCCAAAGCCACAGCCATCAGCAAAGTTGCCGCCGCCGCTGCGTAGCCAAAATCAAATTGTGCAAAAGCTTGGTCGTAAATATAATAAACCAGCAGATTAGTAGAATTCAAAGGACCACCACCAGTAATCACATAAACTGGCTCAAAACTCCGCAGCGTAAAAATAGCAGTAGTGACAGTCGCAAATACCAAAGTCGGGCGCAAACCCGGTAAAGTAATGTACCAAAATTGTTGCCAAGCATCAGCTCCATCCAATTCGGCCGCTTCGTAGCGATTGAGCGGAATTGCCTGCAAACCAGCCAAAAATACTACCATATTAAAGCCTAATTGTTTCCAAATACTGAGCAAAATCAGCACCGGCATTGCCCAAACCGTGCTACTAAGCCAAGCTATCGGATTTAAACCCACCGCCCTTAGGAGGTGATTCACGGGCCCCTCAGTTTGAAACAGCCACCGCCAACCTAAGCCGACAGCCACTAAAGAGGTAATCGAAGGAATAAAATAGGCCGTGCGGAGCACCCCTCGCCAAGCAAAGGAGCGATTTAGCAAAACTGCCAAACCCAAGGGAATAACTAAACTGGGAATGACTGTAACAGTAGTAAAATAGATGGTGTTTTGGACAACTTGCCAAAAATCTGGGTTAGTGAGTAGACTCCAATAATTTTTCAACCCAATAAAACGCATACCCGATTGGGTGAAACTGCCAGTGGTAAAGCTAAGGTAGCATAAATAGGCGATCGGGTAAATCAAAAAAGTACCCAAAAACAACAAAGCTGGGGCTAAAAAAGTCCAAGCTGCGATCGACTCATTGTCCAACCAGTTAAAACGCCCAGATTTAATCGAAACCATTGGCTTGTAAAAATTATCTTTTAGTTTTAAACTGTATCACAATACAGGTGAATTTCAAAATGCAGCCTCTAGATATATTATCCAATTTACCCACTATAGAAACCGAGAGACTCCTGCTCAGAAAAATTACTTTAAACGATGCCAACGATATGTTTGAGTATGGCTCAGACCCCCTAGTATCTCAATACACCATGTGGTCAACTCATACCTCCATCGAAGACACTAAAAGTTTTCTCCGAAGTCTCACTAAAATGTATAAAAAGCGAGAACTCATTGACTGGGGAATCGTTCACAAATCCGAACAAAAATTAATCGGAACTTGCGGATATGTCGAATGGAGCATGAACCACAGTCGCGCTCAAATTGGATACGCTCTTTCTCGCAAATACTGGAATCAAGGATACATGAGTGAGGCTGTCAGTGCAATTATAGACTTCGGTTTTCGGGAAATGAGCCTGAATAAAATAGAGGCTCGTTGTGCACAAAAAAATATTGCATCAGCCCGCGTGATGGAAAAAGTCGGAATGCAATTGGAAGGAATATTGCGACAGCAGCTATTTGTCAAAGACCAATATTGGGATCTCAAAATTTATTCGATTCTCAGGGATGATTTTTTTGCCGATCGACCAGAGTAGAATTCGTTGTAGGTGGTATAATTATTTTGAATATCGGGGTGTGTTATTGATGAGCATAAAAAAATTAAATACTCCCAGATTTCTGATAGGCGCCTGTTGTCTGTTACCTTGGAGCAGATTAGTCACGAGTGCGATCGCGCAACAGCCAACTTGGCGATCGGTAATTATCTCTCAAGCAAATCCCCCAGCCAAAACTGTAGCCAAAAATTTGGTAGGACAGTGGCAACTGAAATATCTATCACCGATTCCTTTAACAGTAATTTTAACACCAGAAGGCAAATTATTTATACTTAAGGGCTATCCTTTCCCTAATCCCACCGCCTATGAATTTAGCTACAAAATTAACTCGCTCTCGCAACCCATGCAAATCGATTTAGTTAGCAGCAGCAGTGATGAAACTTTGCGGACAATTTTTGAATTCAACAAGCGCAGTCAACTGCGTGTAGAACTCATGGGTTTAAAGCCAGGAGAGCCCAGACCAAATACTTTTACGGCCGGGGCAATTTTTCTAGAAAAAGTTTCTACAGTCACAGCTTTACCACGAAATACAAAAATCGAAAAATTTAATCTATTAGAACCAGAAAATCCGCGAGCAGTGTATGAAGGAGAAGAATTTATTAGATATGCAATTAAGGCACAACAAAGCTTCTACGCCGAAAATGCCAAATTTGCTACAACCCTTGAAGAACTGGCCATAGGAACGAGATTAGATACAGAAAATTATCGCTACCAAATTTTACCTGAAAGTGGTGTAACCGAAGGTATAATTATAACCCTTCAAGCTAAAAAACGTCAATTTAGAAGTTATACAGGTGCAGTTTTTTTAGTAAAAGTTAAAGACGATGCCGATAATTCTGTAACTAGCGTTGGATTTATTTGCCAAACCGATAAACCTTCTACTATACCTCCACCTAGACCTATAGTTCCGATAAATAATGACAAAGCCAGCTTTAGATGCCCAATTAATTCCTCTTTGATATCAATAACTACAACAGATATTTATTACGCACCACAGAATCAGGGTTTCAAGGCGATTCGATAATCGAGCTACCAACGGAAAATAGAGTGTTTCAGGCTACAAATTGAAAACTGTTCGGACTATTGTGATATAACGGTAAAAATTTTATGATGACAGCAAATATAAAGTCTATAGATTGTTTAATTGTCCCCGAAATTCCTGCCACCCAAATAGCAAAAAATGCTGATATTAGCGATCCATTAAAACTAGGAATTCTAGCATCAGGAAGCGGCAGCAACTTTGAAGTAATCGCCCAAGCCATCCAAAACCAACAACTCAACGCTCAAGTCCAAGTATTAATTTACAATAACCCCGGAGCAATAGCAGCAGTTAGAGCCGAAAAATACGGCATTCCCTCAATTTTACTCAATCACCGCGACTACAAAAAACGTGCTGAATTAGACACCCAAATTGTTAAAACTTTCCAAAAATATGACGTACAATGGGTCATCATGGCTGGCTGGATGCGAATTGTCACTAAAGTTTTGCTCGATGCTTTTCCCGAAAAAGTTATTAACATCCATCCCAGTTTATTACCAAGTTTTCCAGGAATCAACGCTGTCGAACAAGCACTTGCAGCCAAGGTAAAAATCACTGGATGCACAGTGCATATCGCTCATTTAGAAGTAGACAGCGGTCCAATTTTAATGCAAGCAGCAGTACCCGTATTTCCCGATGATACCGCAGAAACTTTACACGCTCGCATTCAAGTGCAGGAACACAAAATCATGGTAGGTGCGATCGCCCTTATTTCCCATCAATTTGCTGTTTAAGTAATTACTTATTGCCCGCATACCTAGCAAGTCTGTTAGGGCAAATTCATGTAAATCCCTCGCAGCAAAACATTTTTTTTAAACAAAAATACACCCTGAAGTTATGATTATAAAAACTCATGTATCCCAAAACACAACTAATGCTAATATATTAATGGTAGCATTAGTTTGTAGGTGGCCTTAGCTTAATTGCTACTATAACGTTCATGCGGGTGTACGCTGTGTCTACTAAATTTGTCTCCACACCTATTTGGCCTAAAACATTACCCGAAACTCTATCTTTAGAATCTACTCTTAACGAGCTTTCAGTCTTTAATTTTCAGGTTGAATCTTCTTATTTAGGGAAAGAAGTAGCTAGATTATTTCACACTCAACCGCTACTTCCAGGAGTTGTATTGACTGTTAAAGGCGAGTTTTTGGGAATGATATCTCGCCGACGATTTATGGAACACATGAGCCGTCCTTATGGCATAGATATATTTGCTCATCGACCCATTCTCGCTTTATATCAAATAGCTAGAACTGATATTTTAATTTTACCGGGAGTAACATTAATTGTGATGGCAGCTCAGCGAGCAGTCCAGCGGTCGCCAGAACTACTTTACGAGCCTATAGTCGTACAGTTAAACGATAAAAAATACAGACTCTTAGATGTACATCAAGTGCTGTTAGCTCTGTCCCAAATTCATCAACAAGCTACTTGGTACATTAGCGAACTTTATTACAATTTATCGGTGGCTAAGTCCGACTTAGAAGTGGCAAATACTAAATTGGAAACAGCAAATTCCGAGTTGTATCGCCTCGCCAACTCCGACGGCCTAACTCAAGTAGCTAACCGCCGCTGCTTTAACGAATATTTAGAGCAACAATGGCAACAGTTAGAGCAAGAAGAAGCAGAATTATCTCTGATCTTGTGTGATATTGACTTTTTTAAGAAATACAACGATAATTACGGACACCAAGCTGGAGACCTGTGCTTACAACAGGTAGCCGAGAGGATTGTGGAAGCTATGAATGACTTGGCTGGTAAAGTTCCCGGAGAAACTCTAGTGGCTCGTTACGGCGGCGAAGAATTTGCCGTAATACTTCCCCGTACAGCACCGGACACCGCTGCTTACGTTGCCGAACAAATCAGACTAGGGATCAAAGGACTAAAAATTGAACACGCTCAATCCCCTGTCAGTTCTTTTGTCACCCTCAGCCTGGGTGTCGCCAGCACCCTTCCTCAGATGGGAACATCCAAAGAAAACTTGATTGCAGCAGCAGACCGTTGTCTCTATCAAGCTAAAGACAAGGGACGAGACAGATTTATCCTAGAGCATTACAGCTAAACCGTTATCTGATTTCCTCCCTCTCAAAAGTTCCCTAGTTTTGAGATATATTTATAACTACCTTCGGGGTATTTTGATTGTGGCTTGCAAGCAGAAGAAATATGATTAGCCAAATGGCTAATTATAGATTGGCTGATTGGCCCAATCAGCAAGTCGATATTTTTACTATGCTAGTGTTAGTCAGGTTCCGGTATCTATACATCCATCCGTTATCTAAGTATTATGCTCAAAATTTTGGTAATTGAGGACGACGAATTAATCCGGGAAACTCTTGTGCAACTCCTGGAATCTCAGAACTATGGAGTCATTGTGGCTCAAAACGGTCGAGTAGGGGTGCAGATGGCACTCTCGGAGATTCCAGATTTAATTTTGTGTGACGTGCAGATGCCGGAACTCGACGGTTATGAGGTTTTGCGGACTCTGCGCCAAAACTCCCTGGCTGCAACAATTCCATTTATTTTTCTCACAGCTCAAGGTGGTAAAGCGGATTTTCGCCGCGGGATGGACTTGGGCGGTGACGATTATTTGACAAAGCCGTTTACCAAGGCCGAATTGCTCGGAGCAATTTCTTCTCGTGTCTCGAAACGACAAACTATTACTCACCCCCTGAGTGTCGCACTGCAACAAGCAGAGGCCAGACTCACCGATTTAGTTAATGACTCGACAATAATTTCGGCTCTCTCTCCTGAAAAGTTGGCCTTGGAAGCTTTGCTGCGCCGCGCTTTGGCACAGGGCGAGTTTCAGGTATACTATCAGCCCCAGGTGGATATTGCTACCGGACAAATTATCGGTGCAGAAGCATTGGTGCGTTGGCAAAATCCCGATCGAGGTATAATTTCTCCCGCCGAATTTATTCCACTAGCAGAAGAGACAGGCTTAATTATTCCCATTGGCGAGTGGGTACTGCTTTCAGCTTGCGCTCAAGCCGCGAGTTGGCTAGAAGCCGGATTTTCGCCGTTCCGGGTATCAGTGAATTTGTCAGCCCGACAGTTGTCAGACCCCCAACTTAAGGCGCGAATTGTCCAAATATTGGAAACTACGGGCTTGGAACCCTCTAATTTAGAGCTAGAAATGACAGAAAGCGCTTTGGTAGAAAATGCTGCTGTCGCAGGTGCTACTCTCAATGAACTCAAAGCTCTAGGCATTCGGATTGCTGTTGACGACTTCGGTACTGGTTATGCTACTTTAGGTTATCTCAAACAATTTGCTTTTGACAGTTTAAAGATCGATCGAATTTTTGTCCGCAATGCTAACGACGATTCTCAAAATGCCGCTATCACCACTGCGGTGATTTTACTGGGTCACAGTTTAAACATGACCGTAATTGCCGAAGGGGTAGAAACGGAGGCAGAGTTAAATTTTTTGAGACAGCACCAGTGCGATATCATGCAGGGATACCTGTTCAGCCCTCCCGAACCTGCAACCACATTTGAGCGTTTGCTGGTGGCCGACAAACATTTGTGTGAGGCACCCCTGGGAATAGTATCTACTGGTGCCATCCCTTTTATGCCTCTTGCTGAACGCGAAAAATCCAAAAACCTCTCCATGTCAAGCTTAGGAATAGTTTGAGTTTCCTCAAACAAAAATATCTACGATCATTCTATGCTCCAAGACAATTTTCAACAGAGGATATGTTTTCTTTTTTCACCCTTTTTACAGGGTGAATAGAAAGTAGATATAGATTCCCAAGCCCTTTAAAACTAGCTGGTCAGACCACAAAAACAACAAGATAAAAAGCCACCCTAGAAGGATGGGGCTTTAGACCCTATTTTTCGCTAAACTCATTAAAGTTCCTATTTTAGGAGTTACAGTTTCAATAACTGTCAACGCGACTTGGTGCAAGGCTGGCATGGAAAGAATATTGGTGGTTGACGACGAGACAGACTGTCAAACAGTCTTGGCAATGTACTTGGAGAGCCAAGGATACCGGGTGGAATGTGCTAATTCTGGTATTGAGGCACTCTCTATCTTTGAAAACGACCCTCCAGATTTA